>CABZXL010000013.1 GCA_902529715.1 uncultured Pelagibacteraceae bacterium
GCAAACACCTTGGGTATAAAAAAAATTAACGAAATTATGATTAAAATTATTTTTTTCATTTATCTAAATTTAATTGAATTAATTTGATGATTACTATTTAATTTCATTACAATCGAGGCATATTTTGGCACATCTTTAATCATTTTTTGGGTAATTCTTTGATATGTTTGCATAAAATTTATTATATCAACTTTATTCATAATTCTTAGATTTCTTTTATTTTTTGATTTTAACCAAAGTATTTTTTCTTGTTTTATTCTCCATTTTTGAAGTATTTTTAAATTATTAGCTCTAAGATAAATTATTTCATTAATTTGTTTAAACAAATTTTTATAATGTGTTTTTAATTGAATATTAACATATTTTCTCCAAATTAAATCTGGATCTTTTGTTTTTTCTAAAAAATTTATTGGCTTTTTAAGTTCTAAATTTTTTTGTGCCTTTGCACCTAAACACCAGCCTTCAAAAATTATTATATCTGGTCTTGAATTAATTTTATACCATAACTTTTTGTGGCATCTATCGTCTTTAGATTTATCAAATTTTGGCAATCTTAATTTACTAAATTTTTTATTTTTAATTTTTTTAAAGAATTCATTAATAATTCTATAATCGTGGGTCCCTGGCACTCCCCTTGTAATTAACAAAGGATGTTTTGTAATTGATAATTTTTTTCTATCTTTTCTAGTTTTATAAAAATCATCAATAGAAATTTTAAAAACTTTTAATTTAAAATATTTTCTTAATATCAAAGATATTATTGAGGTAATTGTAGTCTTCCCTGTTCCTTGTCCTCCAGATAAACCAATAATCAATGTAGATTTTTTATTTGATTTCTTTGCAATCCAAAAACATGTGGGTATTAAATAAGATTTAAGCATCTTATTTTTATCTTTAAATTTATTCGTTTTTGTTTCTTGTGATTTTATAAATTTATAACAATCTTGTTTTACTTTGTTGTAACAATCAATTGTTGTCTTCATACAAAGTTATTTTTTTTGATCTAAAGGATGGTTTTCTCCATCATTCACTGGAACATTTTCTATCTCAAATGGTTTAATACCATCAACACAAGCAATATTTATTCCATATATTTTTGGATTACTTCTTGGTCTGTTATGAGTGTGAATGCCACAAATTTTACAAAAATAATGCTGAGCAGTTTTTGTTTTAAATTGATAAAGTGTTAAAAGATCTTCCCCTTTAACTAGCTTAAAATCATCTGGTCCAATAACTCCTATAATATATCCTTTTCTTTTACAGATAGAACAATTACAACGCATAATCTTCTCAAATCCTTTTTCTGGAACGTTTACTTCTGCTTGCACCCCTTCACAATGGCATGTTAATTTTCTCATTTATTTTTCTCCCTTAATTTTTTAAAAACCTTTTCTAAAGTCCCATGGATATTTAAAAGTCATCGACCACATCCCTAGTTTGTTTGTCTTTGCAAAATCTTCATCTTTAACAAATTTTGTTGAATATTTTCTATAAGCAAAAGCATAACCACTTCTTACTAAAAATTTTGACAAGCTTTCTCCATTAATAAAACATTCTGCTAGAGTTCTTTTGTAAAAATCCTTTTCTTTGCCAATACATATTGGTGTATTGTTACCAATCTTTTTAACTAGCAGCATCTTTGCAAACATACCGCAGCCTACTTCCTCAGTGCCTTTCAAACAAGTTTGTTTTAGTTCTGGTGTATCAATTCCTGAAAATCTTATCTTCTCACCATTTAGAATAATTGTATCACCGTCAACAACTCTTAGATTTTTTGCCGAAGAAATACCGCTCCATAACAAACTTAAAACCAATATTGCTATAAACTTTTTCATATTCATTATGGGATTTAAACTATCCTTGGTTAAAGTTATCCACAAGTCCACAAAATGTGGTTTCAATGTTCACCTTTTGATTCACTTTTGATTCACTTCCAGACTCAAAATACAACCTGATTGACACTATTGAATAAATTCTATATTAATGAGAACAAAAGAAGAACATTTATGAAGTTAACAATACCTTACTATTTACACAAAGCCGGCGCTGGTTTTCCGTCTCCTGCAACAGATTATATTGAGGAAGATATTGATCTAAATGTTCATTTAATCAAAAATGTTCCAGCAACCTTCATTATAAGAGTTCAAGGAAAATCAATGGTTGATGTTGGTATAAACGATGGGGATTTGTTGTTAGTTGATAAAAGTTTAACGCCAAAAAACTTCTCAACAGTTATAGCAAATGTTCATGATGAACTTGTGGTTAAAAGTTTTGTTCAAGAGAGAGACAAAAGGTTTTTAGCATCTGGCTCTAAAAATTTTGAGGATAGAATTTTAATTAATGAAGAAGAAGATATTTTTATTTGGGGAGTTGTAACTTATGTCATCCATTCAACATACTAAAAAAATAGCACTAGTTGATTGTAATTCTTTCTATGTTTCGTGTGAAAGATTATTTAATCCTAAAATAAGAAAAAAGCCTGTTGTTGTTTTGTCAAATAATGATGGATGTATTGTTTCAAGATCTAATGAAGCAAAAGCATTGGGAATAAAAATGGGGGAACCTTATTTTAAAGCAAAAGATATTATTATTAAAAATAATGTTCAAGTTTTTTCGTCTGGCTACTCTTTGTATGGAGATATTTCAAGAAGAGTGATGCGAACTTTAAAACGTTTTAACTCTGATATGGAAGTTTATTCAATTGATGAGGCTTTTTTAGATTTATCAAATTTTCCTGATGATGAGATAGAGGATGTTGGAAAAGAAATTAGAGGTACAGTTTTACAATGGACTGGTATTCCAACAAGTATTGGGATTGCTAAAACAAAAACCTTAAGTAAAGTTGCAAATCACATTGCTAAGAAAAAAGAATCTGGGGTTACAAGTTTAATTGGAATTCAAAATATCGATCCAATATTAGAAAAAGTAGAAATTAATGATGTTTGGGGTGTTGGAAGACAATTAACTAAATTTTATCATCAAAATGGAATTTATAATGCTAAGCAATTAAAAAATATGTCTAATACTTGGATTAAAAAAAGTTCTAATGTTTTAAGTTCTAGAACTGCAATGGAACTTAGAGGTATTACTTGTATTGGTTTAGAAAAAACTGTATCAAAAAGAAAGAGCTGTGTAGTATCACGTTCATTTGGTCAAAGAGTAGAAAAATTTCAAGAACTAAAAGAAGCTATTGCAAATTATTGCTTAAATGCTTCAGAAAAAATTAGATCAGAATCTTTAATTGCAAAATCAATAACTATTTTCATTAGAACAAGTCCTTTTCAAAATAAGTTTGGATATTATTCAAATTCAAAAACAATTGATTTTCCAATTGCAACAAACAATAGTATCGAAATAGTTAAGACTGCACTAGCTATTTTAGAAACTATTTTTAAAAATGGTTATCGTTATCAAAAAGCAGGCGTGTTACTAACAGGGCTATCAAATGATGATGGAAAAAAGAATTTATTTACATCAGAAAAAGATGAAAAGATAAATAGTTTAATGAGATCAATTGACAATACAAATTACAGATATGGAAGATCAGCAATAAGTCTTGCGAGCGCTGGTGTTCAAAAAAGATGGAACATGAAAAGAGAACATTCTTCTAGAATAGATACGGCAGATTTTTATTCACTACCAACGATTAGGGCGATTTAAACAGTGGCGATTTAAACAGTGTTGATTTTAACACCTTTTAGCAAAAAATCTGATAGTTGATTTGCCACCATTTCGGCAACCACAATTGACGCTTCTGTTGTAGATGCTGCTATATGCGGTGTTACAATTGCTTTTGGATTATTAAACAAAATATTTTCTTTTGCTGGTTCTTTTGAAAAAACATCTACAGCTGCTCCTGCAATTAAATTTTCATTTAATGCATCATTTAAATCTTTTTCATCAACGATATTTCCACGTGCTGCGTTAATTATAAAAGATGTCGGCTTCATTTTTTTGTAATGCTCTTTGGTGATCATTGGTTTTCCATCCTTAGGGGCTTTGCAATGAAAACTTATAATATCACTTTTGCTTATCAAATCCTCAAAACTTGCGTTTTCAACGTGAGGATAATCTTTTTTTCTAGATTCTAATGATTTTGAATTAACCAATATTTTCATATCAAAACCTTTAACAAGGTTACTTAATCTTACCCCTACATTTCCAAAACCTACTATTCCTAATGTTTTTTTTGAAAGTTCAGTACCTTTAATATTTTTTTTCTCCCACTGACCTTTATGTGTTGTTTCATTGGCAAAAGGAACTCTTCTAAGCACAGACATTATTAAAGCAAATGCATGTTCGGCTGTTGCATTAGCATTTCCACCAGGAGTATTCATAACAATCATATTTTTTTCTTTTGCTGTAGGGACATCTATATTATCAACACCCGCTCCTGCTCTACCAATTACCTTTAGATTTTTTGCAGCTTCAATTATATTTTTAGTAACTTTTGTAGCAGATCTAACAACCATTCCGTCATATTCGGGAATAATTTTAATAATTTCTTCTTCAGATAAACCTGTTTTTACATCTACTGTAATATTATTTTTTTCAAAAATTTTTTGAGCAACATTGCTCATTGAATCTGAAATTAGAACTTTAGGCATTATTTTTTAAAGAATTATAAGCCCAATCAATCCAGGGTAAAAGAGCTTTCATATCATTATTTTGTACAGTTGATCCACCCCAAATCCTTATACTAGGTGGTGCTTTAGGATAACCATTAATATCATTAGCAACACCTTCTTTTTCAAGAAGTGAGAATAATTTTTTTAATAACCCTCTTTGATCTTCTTCGTTATGTTTTGTAAACCATTCATCTTTGATTAAAACAGTTATGCTTGTTGAAGATCTAATATTTTTATCTTCACACATAAATTTAAAATTATCATTTTTCTCGATCCAATCTTCTACAATTTTTAAATTTTGATTTGAAATATTTACTAATTCTTTAGTCCCTCCTACCGATTCAACCCATTTCAAAGCATCCAAACCATCTTCAACACAAATCATTGATGGTGTATTAATTATTCCTCCCTCAAATATGCTTTTAATTAGTTTTTTTTTATTTGCTAATCTAAATAATTTGGGAATTGGCCAAGGTGGTTCATGGGTTTCTAATCTTTCAACAGTTCGAGGTGAAATTGCTATCATTCCATGAGCAGCTTCTGCACCCAAAACTTTTTGCCACGACCACGTAATTACATCTAGTTTGCTATAATCCATATCCATAGCAAAAATACCTGAAGTAGCATCACAAATTGTTAAACCTTCTCTATCATCAGGTATCCAATCACCATTTGGAATTCTGACACCTGCCGTTGTACCATTCCAAGTAAAAACTACGTCGTTTTTAAAATTAACCTTAGATAAATCAGGAAGAATTCCATAATCAGTTACATGGCTGTTTACGTCTTTAATTTTTAATTGATCAAGTATGTCTATTACCCAATCTTTTCCAAAATTTTCCCAAGCTAAAACATCAACTCCTTTACAACCTAAAAGAGACCATAGAGCAGCCTCTAAAGCTCCTGTATTTGAACCAGTCATTACACCTACATGATATCCTTCAGGTAATTGAAGAATTTTTTTTGATTTAATAATTACTTCATTTAACTTTTCTTTGCATACCTTGTGCCTATGAGATCTTCCTATAGGAGTATCTTTTAACGCATCTATAGTCCAGCCGGGACGCTTTGAGCATGGTCCACTGGAAAAGTTAGGATTATTAGGTTTTGTGCTTGGTTTTTCCATAAAATAAGTTTTTTTTAGATATATTGGTTTTTAAAAATTATATCACTATTTTTTTTATATATATTTTTTAGCAATAAATAATGAACAATTGACGCAGTAATACATTATTAAAGAGAAAATAATAAATTTTATTCAAAATCATACGCTACTAAGCCATCCAAAGGTTTAGGGTCAAACCAAGTTGATTTTGGTGGCATATTTAATTTTTTATCAGCAAAACTAATTACATTTTCCATTTGAGTAGCAAATAAAGCAAAGCCAACTTTTGCTTCACCCGAATCTACTTTTTTTTCGATACCTTCCAATCCATGAAAACCTGCTAAAAAATCGATTCTATTATCATATCTAGGATCACCAATTCCCAAAGTAGGCTCTAGTAAATAGTAGTGTAATAAATTTATGTCTAAATTAATAATGTGAAATAAATTTTGATGGGGTTTTTCTTTTAGTTCCAAAGAATACCATTGTTTTTCTAAATACATTCCAAATATTTGAGATTTTTCAGGTTTGTACGATGAGCTTTGCTTTTCTACTTTAAATTTTTTTTTAACCTCCTTAATAAAATCTGAAGGTGAATATCCATATAAATCTTTTATAAGTCTATTATAATCAAGTATTCTTGCTTGGCTTGTTGGAAAAATTGCTATCATAAAATAATTATATAATTCACTTCCAGTATGATCGTGATTTTTATGTTGTTTAAATTTTGAGAGTTTTAATAATGCATCCATTCTATGATGTCCATCTGCAATATAAATCCTATTTATAGAATTAAATAAATCAGATATTTTTAAAATTTTATTTTCATCATCAACAACCCACATCTCGTGCTTGCTTCCGTCCATGCCATCAAAAGAGTATTCTGGAGAATTAGCCAGCTCTTTTTCTACTAAATTGTTAAGGTCTCTATTATCCGGATAAACAGCATATATGGGTCCTATTTGTGCATTTAAATTATCCATTTGTTTCATTCTTTTTTGAGATCTTTCAAAAAAAATTTCTTCATGACCTCGTATATGTAGATTATCATAAGCAGACAGTTTTGCAGTTCCAACTATACCTACTTGTGAGTGATCTCCAGTTGATATTTTATAAATATAAAACGAATTTTTTTTATCCTTTGTTAAAATTAAGTTTTTTTTCATTAATTCAAATTGTTCTTTAGATTTAGAATTATCTTTTTCACCAAAAACATTTAAATAACTCCAAGAATTATTATTTTTATGGTCTACAACAGCGTTTTCAGATAAGTGATCAGTGCTAGAAACTGCTACTGATGAAGCATTTTCTTTTGTTGGCCTCAAACCTTTAAATGGATTTATAAAATACATGGAGTTATTTAATTAATAGAAGTGAATAGAGCAACTCTATTTTTTAGATATAAATATTACTAATATTGATAAATTTTTTTGTTATGCAATTTTAGGTAGTTTTTCTAAAGCTTTATTTGCATCGGCCTCATTATATTTGTCATCTGAAAGCTTATTATTGAAATAATCTCCATAAGCCTGCATATCAAAATGACCATGGCCACATAAATTAAAAAGAATAGTTTTCTTTTCGCCATTTTTTTTACATTCAAGAGCAGCATCAATTGCTCCTTTAACTGCATGTGTCGCTTCTGGTGCTGGCACAATTCCTTCAGCATTTGCAAATTTTACTCCTGCTTCAAAGCATTCTTTTTGACCAAATGCTTTAGGTTCTATAGCACCTATATCGGTTAAATGACTAACCATTGGTGCCATGCCATGATATCTTAAACCACCTGAGTGGGTTGATGGTGGCATAAATTGAGATCCTAAAGTATGCATTTTAACTAATGGTGTACGCATTCCTGTGTCTCCAAAATCATATGCGAATTTACCTTTTGTTAAAGTTGGGCAAGATTTTGGTTCACAAGCTATTACTCTAACATCTTTTTTTTCTCTAAATTTTTTACCAAGAAAAGGAAATACCAATCCTGAAAAATTACTTCCACCACCTGTACAACCAACTAATATATCTGGATAGTCATCTGCCATTTCCATTTGCATTATAGCTTCATTTCCTACAATTGTTTGATGCATCAATACATGATTTAAAACACTTCCAAGAGAATATTTTGTATTATCATCTTGTGCAGCCATCTCCACTGCTTCAGATATAGCTATGCCTAAGCTTCCAGTATTATTTGGATCTTTTTCTAATATTGCTTTACCTGTTGGAGTTCTATTTGATGGACTGGCATAACAGTTTGCACCAAAAGTTTGCATAATCATTTTTCTATATGGTTTTTGTTCGTAGCTAACTTTAACCATATAAACATCAAGTTCGATTTTAAAAATTGAACAAGCGAAGGCTAAAGAACTTCCCCATTGTCCTGCCCCTGTTTCAGTTGTAATTTTTTTTGTACCTTCTTCTTTATTAAAAAAAGCTTGAGCTACTGCAGTATTTGGTTTGTGACTTCCTGTTGGACTAACACCTTCATATTTATAATAAATTTTAGCTGTTGTATCTAATGCCTTTTCTAGTTTTCTTGCTCTGTACAATGGTGAAGGTCTCCATTGTTTGTAAATTTCTCTAACTGGTTCTGGAATTTCAATTTCTCTATCTTGTGAAACTTCTTGTCCGATTAGTGCCATTGGAAATAATGGAGCTAAATCATCAGGTCCAATTGGTTTAAGCGTTCCAGGATGAAGAACTGGTGAAAGTGGTTTTGGAAGATCAGCAGCAATATTATACCAAGTTTTTGGCATTTTGCTCTCTTCAAGAAAATATTTAATTTTATCAGACATATTTTATAAAAGTATTTTCTTAACTTATTTAATGAAATGCAAGCCTAAAATAAGACCAAATATTTGTTCATTTAACTTAGTATATTGTAATTCTATGCATTATTCTATTGCCCTTAAAGGGAGTGGCTTGATGCAACATTGATCTATTATCCCAAATAGCCAATTGATTTTTTTCCCATTCTAAAGAGTACTGAAATTTCTTTTTAACTTGATGTTTAAATAAAAAATTTTTTAACTCTTTCTCTTCTTTTTTATTTAAATTGTTAAAACCTATAAAATGACCTGGGCTACAAAATATGCTTAATTTTTTATTAATTTTCTTTATTATTTTATGTTTAGAAATTAATTCGTTTTTTTGTTTACCTTTTTCTTTTGTTCTTTCCTGTAATGTAACTGATATAGGTCCTTCAGAAGAATAAATTGCTTTTAGATTTTTTAATTTTTTTTTTATTTTATGGGGTAGATTTTTGTAAGCTAAATATTGTGAAGAAAACTCTGTATTTGCTTGACCTTTTCTAGGTACTAATTTTGATAACAACATTGTGAATCGAGGGGGCTTTTTTGTGTAAATAGAGTCAGTGTGAAATTGTTCACCAAAACTTGGTCCTTTATCTGTAGCTTTTCTTTCAACTACAGTTATTTTACTATATCTAGAATTTAAACCTTTTAACCTTGGATAATCAGCTGGAACTCCTAATTTTTTAGCAAATTTTAAATAATTGTTTGAAGATAAATTTTGATTTCTGAAATAAATCATTCCACAATCGTTTAATGCAGATTTAATTTTTTTTATTTCAGCTTTTTTTAAATTTTTAACATCGCATATTATTTCTGCTGCAATTTTATTTTTTTTTGGAATTATTTTAATCATCTATTATCTGCTCCAAACAGCAGGAAACCAGTCTTCCCTTAAATTATCTCCTGACTTTAAATTAATACCAGTAAACGGAGGGGATGTTTCTCCACCACGATCTATATAACGTACATCATCTCCTATAAAGCGCATTGAAAAAGCGCGACGTCTACCTTGAGAATTATTTCCAGATGCTCCGTGAACTATTTTAAAATTAAACAAAACAGCATCACCTAGTTTAAGATCGGGTATCATTATTTTATTATTAAAATTTTCAATACTTGGCATCTCCATAAAATCACTATTATTTTTATACCAAGGTTTGTCATTAGACCACTTTGTAGGCTGAATAAGTTTATTCCATTTATGTGAACCTAATATTAATTTTAAAGTATTTTCTTTGTTAACTTCATCGAGAGGTATCCAATAACTCCCTGTATCCTCTCCATCAACACAATAATATGGCATGTCTTGATGCCATGGAGTTGGTTTACTTGTGCTTGGTTCTTTTACAAAAATATGATCATGAAATATTTTTATTGATTTTGAATTTGTAGCTTCTGCAACGATTTGTGCTGCTGAAGATTCTTTAGCAAATTTTTTAAACTCTGGAATTCGATCCCAGTTACAATAATCTTCAAAAAATCTACCATTTTCATTAATACTTGTATTTTCACGAGCATGTGGTCCTGGATTTTTTAAAACTTTTTCAAATCCTTCTCTTAAAGTACTTATCCAAGGTTTAAATATATCTCTTATTATTATTGCGCCATCTTTCTTATAAGCATCAATTTGTTTAGAGTTTAAAATCATTATTTTAATTCATCAATATTTGAAATATTTAATAATGAATTATTCAATTCTTCTAGATTTTCTCTTTTGGATATAGAAAATACCGAAACGACCAATCCAAAAACTAATATGATTGGAATTACCATTACTATTGTTATTTTTTCTTGAATTAAAAATAAATAAACTAATACAAAAAATATTGATCTAATTAGAACATTTATTTTAAAAACACTAACAATAGAGAGTGAATGTATTAATAAGTTTTTAAAACTCATTTTAGATGGACCAAAATATCTTGCTCCTCTTTCAGATGGAATTTTAGCCCTATTCTTTGCAACTTTTGCAAGTGAACCTGAAAAACTGCTCCAAGTAGCTTTTTCATTTATCATTTTCTCTACAGTGGATTTTGGCAAACAAGTATAATTACCATATTTTATAGACTGTCCTGTAAAAGTAGAAGTTATTATCTTGTGAATTAAATAACAAAATTTAAAAAAAATTCCCTCTGATCTCTTAATTCTTTCTCCAACAATTGGTTTATCGGGGTGATAATTTAAATTATCTATAAGTTGTTTTATTTCTTCTGGTCTATCTTCTCCATCACCATCCATTGGGATTACATAATCAAATTCTTCATTTTCATAAATATGCTTTAATCCTGCAGCATTGCATCTTGCGTGTCCTCTATTCTCCTTCATATTAATTATTTTAATTGAATTTAAATTATCCACACTAATAGATAATTCAGGCTTCGTTTCGGTCGATGCATCATTAACAATAATTACTGAAAACTCATGATGTAGATTAGAAACTTCAGAATTAATATTTTCTAAAAGTTTAAAAACTGACTGCCAGTCATTATAAACTGGTATTAATATTTTTATTTTCATTAGCTAGCAGAGCTTATTAATCTAAGCAAAGATGCAATTATCCCAAAACCTGAAAACTCAATTACTGCAACAATTGCTATAATCAATAATAGTTTTTTCCATTTATCGCTTATGTTCATAATTTATTTTTAATCATTTATGTCCAACACAAAGTTCAGTCGAATGACACATTTTTTTTTCTAAATACACATATTCATCACCCAGTGGACCCATCCATTTTGGCCTGTCTTTTAAATGATAAGATAAATTTCCTGCTTGCCATTCATTACCCCATACGTAATCTATTTTTTTATTTTCTCCTACATAATATCTATCCCACTTCAATTGTATATGGTCTGCTAATAATTTCCCAGGATAGTCTGTTCTTTTGTCTTTTTCGGTAATTGAAACATAAGCATAAGCAAAAGGAGAAAAAACAAACAAAATTAGAAAGGCTGCAGTAAAGCCCTTTAGTTTATTTAGATTAATTTGAGATTGAAAAATATAAATTACTAAAACTCCAAAGAATAAATAAAAAGGTGTCATCCACATTGTTCTAATTTTAACTCCCATAATCATAGAAGTTAAAAATACCATAGCTATTGGAACAATGTTTATAGCTAATAAAAATAAAAGCTTATTATCTTTAAAGTTAAATTTGCTTTTTAATTTATTACTTAAAAGTAAAAACATTAAAAAGAAAGGTATTAATATTCCAATTTGTTTTCCTAAAAAGATTAATGGATGAATTATGTGATCTAAGAAATTTTGATCGCCAGTTCCTGTTCTATCAAGGCCATAAGTGATCGTTATATAATTATTTTCAGTTAGCCAAATTAAATGAGGTAATAAAACTATTAAAAAAGAAATAATTGAGACAAGGCATTTAAAATCAATTTTCTTTTTATAGATCATGTAAATTAAAAAAATATCAATTCCTAAGCCTAAATAGATAAATAAATATTTTGATAAAAATCCAAAACCTGCAAATAGACCAAGTAATAACCAATCTATAATTTTATTATCTCTAAAACCTTTCCATAAATATAGAGCTGTTAATGACCAGAAAGGCATCAAACAAACATTCACATTAAATTCAGGAGTTGTAAAATTATAAAAATAAATTCCTTCTAATAATAAAACTGATAACAAACAAAAAACTTTATTTTCAAAAAATTCTTCTGCAAGTTTAAAAACAACTAAAAAAGAAATAATTACACAAATCTGACTTAATAAATAATAAGCCCAATCTTGTGAGCCAAAAATTTGATAAAAAATTTCAACAAAGAACGCGCTCATCGGGGGATGTTTATTAAATCCCCAATCTAAATTACTTCCCCAAGCTAAAGCTTCGATCGTGTCTAATGGTAAATTATTATTCGTAAAAGCTGGAATTGCTGTCCAAATAATTAGATGGATTGTCAAAAAAATGTAAAAAAACTTTATTATATTATTTTTATTAATGGCCATTTTACTTAATTTATACAATTAATGGTTCCTTGACACCTATTTATTCATGAATATATTCAGCCACGTTTAAAATTTGACTATGGTTAAAATCTCTAAAACTTACATTCCAAAAGAAAAAGAAAAATATATGTGTGCAAAACACTTAGCTTTTTTTAAAAAAAAATTAACCGACTGGAAAGTTGAATTGATAAAAACAAATAATGAAGCTTTATATAACAGCTCTATGGACGACAACAGTACCTCTGCTGATATAGTCGACCAAGCAAGCTCTTATACTGAAAAAAATGTTGAGATGAGAGCTATTAATAGACAAATTAAATTAATTTCAAAAATAGACTCGGCTTTAAAAAGAATAACAGATGGAACTTATGGTTTTTGTGAAGATACTGGTGAGCCCATTGGTCTAAAAAGGTTAATGGCCAGACCAGTTGCAACACTTTCGATTGCAGCTCAAGAAAAACACGAAAAAGAAGAAAAAGTTTTTGCAGACGATTAAGGTAAAGGAATTTTTGCTTCTTTATCCATAAAATTATAACCTTTAATTACAGCTTCTCTACCTGCTATTTCTAGATACCATCTTGTAAGATTTTTATATTTCTTTAATCCTATATCATGCCACTCGTGTCTAGCTATCCATGGCCAAGTAGCAATATCAGCGATTGAATATTTTTTACCTGCCAAAAATTCTGATTGCTCTAATCTTTCATCTAAATCTTTATAAATCGACTTGGTAATTTTAAAATACCTTTCCTCACCAAATTTACTTTTTCCAGGATTGTAATGATGGAATTGATGATGTTGACCAATTATAGGGCCCACATAACCCATTTGAGCCATTAGCCACTGATTAATTTTTAATCTATCTTCAGTTTCATAAAATTTATTACTTTTCTCACCTAAATAAATTAATATTGCTCCAGATTCAAAAATAGCCTCCTTATTATTACTATGATCTAATATGACTGGTATTTTGCTAAATGGACTTATTTTTCTAAATTCAGTATTAAATTGTTCGCCCTCTAAAAGGTTAACTTTTGTTATTTTATATTCAAAATCAATCTCTTCGAGCATAATACTAATTTTTTTTCCGTTCGGAGTATCTGCAGAAAATAATTCAATCACTCTTAACACCGAGTCTATTTTTGATAGATTTTGAAGAAGTGGTAAATTCAAACTTATATTTTTCATTAGGTCTAGCTAATTTAAAACATGCTCTAGCTGCTAGCGCCCCTTCATGGAAACCTGATAAAATAAGTTTCAATTTACCAGGGTAAGTACATATGTCTCCAACTGCGTAAATACCTTTTTGATTAGTTTCAAATTTTTCCGTATCAACATTAATTGTTTTTTTATCGATATTTAAACCCCAATTAGCTATTGGTCCAAGTTGCATGATTAATCCAAAAAAACCTAAAACATAATCTGTTTTTAAATTTTTGATCTCTTTATTATCATGCTCTATTTCGATGCTCTCCAAATTCTCTTTGCCACTTACATTTTTAAGTTGATATTTTGTGAATAAATTTATTTTATTACTTTTTACTAATTCATTCATTTTATCTACTGTTGCTTGTGCTCCTCTAAATTCATCTCTTCTGTGGATTAAATTTACCGCTGAATCCTTTGATAATTCAATTGCCCAATCCAAAGCGCTATCGCCCCCTCCAAAAATTGATACTGTTTTTCCTTTAAAAATAGTTTTGTCTTTTATTGAATAAAATATTGATTTATTTTCAAATTTTTCACACTCTTTAGGACTAAATTTTCTTGGTTCAAATGATCCAACTCCTCCAGCTATTATTATGTTTGGTGTGATAAATTCTGTTCCTTTATTTGTTTTTACTTTCCAATTTTCATTATTTTTTTTTACTTCCTCTACTCTTTCACTTAAATGAAATTTAATATCAAAAGGTTTCAATTGGTTAATTAAATTGTTTGTTAATTCTTCTCCTGTACATTCGGGAATTGCTGGAATATCATAAATTGGTTTGTCTGGATAAAGTTCAATACACTGACCACCAATCTTATCAAGGTTATCAACTATTTCACAATTTAAACCAATGAGTTTTAATTGATGCGCTGTAAATAATCCTGTTGGGCCTGCCCCAATTATTAATGCATCAGTTTTAATCATTAAACTTGTTTTTCAGGTAGATTAACAACTAATCCTTCAAGTTGATCTGTAACCATTAGTTGACAACTTAATCTACTATTTTTTTTTGGCTCAAATGCCATATCAAGCATATCTTCTTCGCCATCTTCTTTTTTAGGTAGTTTATTAAACCACTCTTCTTTGACATAAACGTGGCAAGTCGCACATGCCATTGATCCTCCACAGTCAGCATCTATTCCAGGTATATTATTTTGGACAGCACCTTCCATGACGCTTAAACCATTTGCAATTTCTATAGTGTGAGATTTACCGTTATGTTCAATATATGTAATCTTAGGCATTAATTAATATATAAGGGTAAAAAAAAATAGGGCAAGTATGTAAAACATACTCGCCCTATTAAATAATACTTAGATACTTACTTTCTTGCGCCTGATCCACTCATTGCAGCAGCCCAGATAATTAGACCAAATGCAATTTTGTTGATAAAGTCAGCTAAGTTGTAAATCACGTTTAGTGACTCAGCATCTACACCACCTGTTAGGTAACCAAATACATAACCTAATGGGTAAATAGCCCAACCTACAGTAACTATCATTCTTAATGCGCTGAAAGCAGTTGAAAGTGCTTTGTTGCCACTTTTCGCTGCAGCCTTTCCAGCTTCACCAGAGAAGATTTCATATAATACATAAATCCATCCAGCCATACCAATGATAAAGCCAAGCATAGAGTTAATGTATCCTGCTTCTCCTAGATAACCACCAACAAGCATTACTGTTGAACCAATTAACAATCTCCAGAAAATACCTGAAGGTACTTTTCTAACAGCTGCTAAGATTAAGTAAAACTCTACCATCTGTAATGGTACAGTGATTAACCAATCAATATATCTATAAACAGTTGGTGAATCTCCAGTTTGAACCCATACACCTCTCATGTACATGTAGTGAATGAATGCAATACCAGTGATTAAACCTGCTACTGTTACTGATGTTCTCCAGCCAGCAGCTACCGAACCTCTCTCCATAAAGAAGAAAGCTGTAGCAGCTAACATACCCATTGAAATTACCCAAAAAGAAATTCCAACAAAGTCATCAGAAGCCAATAGAACTGTCTCTGCGTTTGCTGCACCTGAAAAGCCCATAAGAGCTAAAGCTGCAAGAGCAAACAATTTAAGTTTTTTCATAAAAAACTCCCTCTCAGTTGTTTTTTTTTAGTTTAAATTTAAACTATGTGCCTATCCGCAATAGACCCAAAGCATGGTGCTAGATAACAAATTAATTTAGTTAATTGAAGAGTTTTTTTGCCTTAATTTGTATTGATTTTACTAACTTTTTAAAATTAAATACAACTTAGGACTTAATTTTGTAAAAAAAACAAATCAGATAAAAAAAACAATGAAATCAGATTTTCAAAGAATTTATAACGAATCTATAAAAAATCCTGAAGAATTTTGGAAAAAAATCGCTGAAGATATTTTTTGGTTTAAAAAACCAACAAAAATATTAAACAAATCTAATTCTCCATTTTACAAATGGTATGAAGATGGTGTTACAAACACTTGTTATAACGCTTTAGATTTTCATATTGACAATGGAAGAGGAGAAAAAACTGCTTTAATATATGACAGCCCTATAACTGATAATAAAAAAAAATTTTCCTACAAAGAATTAACAGAAAAAGTTTCAAAGTTTGCTGGAGCATTACAAAATCAAGGAGTAAAAAAAGGAGATAGAGTTATAATTTATATGCCAATGATTCCTGAAGCAGTTATTGGTATGCTCGCATGTGGAAGAATAGGAGCAATTCATTCAGTGGTGTTTGGTGGCTTTGCATCAAATGAATTAGCTAGTAGAATTGATGATAGTAAAGCAAAAGTTTTGCTTACAGCTTCATGTGGTTTTGAGCCTGGAAGAACAGTTAAGTACAAACCTCTTGTTGATCAAGCGCTAAAATTAGCATCTCACAAAATTGAAAAGCTAATATTATTTCAAAGACCAGATAATGAAGTAAAATTAAATTCTCCAAATGAAATTAGTTGGGAAGAAGCATTATCGAACGCAAAAAATGTTGATTGTGTTGAAATGAATGCAAATGAGTTTGCATATATTTTATATACTTCAGGAACAACAGGTATTCCTAAAGGAATTGTAAGAGATATTGGTGGTCACATTGCTGCTCTTAAGTGGACCATGAAAAACATATACAATATTGATCAAGATGATGTTTGGTGGTCAGCAAGCGATATAGGATGGATTGTTGGTCACTCATATATTGTTTACGCTCCATTATTTAAAGGTTGTACAACTGTTTTATTTGAAGGTAAGCCAGTAGGAACTCCAGATGCCGGGGCTTTTTGGAAAATAATTTCTGAATATAAAGTAAAATCTCTATTCACAGCACCAACGGCTTTTAGAGCTATTAAAAAAGAGGATCCTGAAGGTAAATTTTTTTCTAAGTATGATCTAAGTTCATTTGAAAGTTTATTTCTAGCAGGAGAAAGGGCAGATCCAGATACTATAAAATGGGCAGAGTCTCTTTTAAACGTGCCTGTAATTGATCATTGGTGGCAAACTGAAACTAGTTGGGCAATAAGCTCTAATTGTACTGGTATAGAAATGATGAAAACTAAGTATGGTTCAGCCTGTAAAGCAGTTCCGGGTTATAATGTTAAAGTTATTAAGCCTGACCATAGTATAGCTAAACCAAATGAAATGGGTGATATAGTTGTAAAACTTCCATTGCCTCCTGGAACATTCCCTACTTTATGGAATGCTGATGAAAGATATAAAAAAACATATATGACAAACTATGAAGGTTATTATCAAACCTATGATGCGGGTCATATTGATGAAGATGGATATATTTGGATTATGTCTAGAACTGATGATATCATTAATGTTGCAGGTCATAGACTTTCTACCGGTGCTATAGAAGAAGTTTTGTCAGAACATCAATCAGTTGCAGAATGTGCGGTTATTGGAATTGCTGATAAATTAAAAGGACAATTACCAATAGGTTTAATAGCTCTTAAAGCAGGTGTTCAAAAAGATAATGAAACAATATCAAAAGAATGTATTCAAATGGTACGAGATAAAGTTGGACCAGTTGCGGCCTTTAAAACAGCTATTGTTGTAAAAAGATTACCAAAAACTCGATCTGGAAAAATTTTAAGAGGTACAGTTAGAAAAATTGCTGATAAAGAAGAATATAAAATGCCAGCAACAATTGATGATCCGGCTATTTTAGATGAAATTAAACAAGATTTAATAAAAAATAATATTTTAAAACAATGACAAAAGCTTATATTTTTATGTTTGTTGCAATTTTTTGTGAAGTTGCGGGTACATTGCTTCTTCCTTCTACACAAAATTTTACAAGAATAGTTCCAACATTTATAGCTGCTACTTGTTATTTAACGGCTTTATATTGTCTTACCCATGTATTGCATAAAATTCCTATTGCTATTGTTTATGCAACCTGGAGTGGATTGGGAATATTTACAATTGCAATTTTTGGATATTTCTTTTTTAAACAAAGTCTAAGTTGGCAAGCAGTTTTGGGATTATTTCTTATAGTTATTGGTGTTGTTTTGGTTAATAGTTT
>CABZXL010000014.1 GCA_902529715.1 uncultured Pelagibacteraceae bacterium
TATCTAATATAAATTTTACTGAAAAATCTCAAGAGGCAAGCAATTTTTATGAAGTAAATAACTTTCAACAATTAAACAGCTTAATTTCAAAAGAGTTTAAAAAAGTTACTTTGGATTAACCATTTTCTTAGGATCAACTATCTTATTATATTCTTTTTCACTAATTAATCCGGACTTTAAAGCTTCTTCTTTTAATTTTGTATTATTCTTTAAAGCTTTTTTTGAATTTCGCTATTGAAATTTTTATAATTATAAAAAGCAGGTATAGTAAAGTATAATGATAATAAAAAAACTAATGCTATTGATAGTATAATTATTTCAAAAGGTTTTTCGTTTTTATACCTTGAAATGTCATTTCTAATACTTAAAATGTAATTTTCAAACTTACGTAAGTAATTTTTCATAGTTGCTGAAACTAGGATTTACACTAAAAATAGTAAAATGTTAAATTTAGAATATTTAAATAATCTTAACGAAAAACAAAAAGAGGCAGTTTTATCTCTTGATGGACCACTTTTAATAGTAGCTGGAGCAGGCTCGGGTAAAACTAGAGTGTTAATTTCACGAATGGCCCATATAATTGAAAAAAACAAAGCATACCCTAATCAAATATTAGCTGTTACATTTACCAATAAAGCTGCAAAGGAAATGCAAACTAGAATAAGTAAAATTCTAAAAAAAGATGCAGTTGGTCTTCCGTGGCTTGGTACTTTTCATTCAGTATGTGCAAAATTATTACGAAAACATGCCAAAGCTGTTAATTTAAATTCAAACTTTACAATAGTTGATCAGGATGACCAAGCTAAACTAATTAAAAATATATCAAAAGCAGAAAACATAGATACCAAAAAAATATCACCAAAGTATATTCTTTCAGTAATAGACCAGTGGAAAAATAAAGGATGGTATCCTGGTGATGTAATATTAAAAAAAAGAGAGATATTAGAAAAAAGTTTTTTAAGTATATATAAAATTTACCAGTCTAAATTGCTTGATCTAAATGCCTGTGATTTTAGTGATTTAATATTACATTCCGTAAAAATTTTTGAGAAAAACCCTGATATCTCCGAAATGTACTCTAGAAATTTTAAATATATTTTAGTTGATGAATATCAAGATACCAATTTAATTCAAAGTAAATGGCTCAACTACTTGGCAAAATATAATCAAAATATATGTTGTGTAGGTGATGATGATCAGTCAATTTATAGTTGGAGAGGAGCTGAAATAAAAAATTTTTTAGAATTTGATAAAATATATAAAAATACAAAAATAGTTAGACTTGAAAGAAATTATAGATCGACTCAAAATATATTATCTGTAGCTTCAAAAATAATATTAAATAATGAAACTAGAGTTGGTAAAAATCTTTATACCGAAGATGAAGATGGAGATTTGGTTTCTTTGAATTCCTTTAGAAATGGAAAAGATGAAGCCATTGGAATAAGCGATGAAATTGAAAAATTAAAAAAAAAATATTCTCTTAATGATATATCAATTTTAGTAAGAGCAATATTTCAAACACGAGAATTTGAAGAACGTTTTTTAAAAATTGGATTGCCTTATAGAATCATAGGAGGTACAAAATTTTATGAGCGTGCTGAAATAAAAGACTGTATTGCTTATCTTAGGGTAGTGAATCAAAACAAAGATGATCTTTCTTTTGAAAGAATTATAAATGTTCCAAGAAGATCGGTTGGAGAAACAACTATTAAACAGATAAATGAACATGCTAAACAAAATGACATGTCACTGGAAAAATCTGCAATTTCTCTCATCCAAAAAAATAAAATAAAACCAAAAACAAAATTAGGATTAAATTCTCTAATCAACTTGTTAGAAAAATGGAGAAATGATTTATTTAATAAAAAGATAGGACATATAAAATTAATACAAACTATTTTGGATGAGTCTGGATATAGTCAAGCTCTAAAGGACAAGAAAGATTTAGATAATGAGAATAGATTGGAAAATATAAAAGAATTAATTAGTGCAATGAAAGAATATGATAATTTAGAAAGTTTTTTAGAACACGTTGCTTTGGCAACATCTCTTGATCAGGATTGGGAAGATAAAAAAATAAATTTAATGACAATGCATGCATCAAAAGGACTTGAATTTGATGTGGTTTTTTTACCAGGCTGGGAAGAAGGTTTGTTTCCTCATCAAAAATCAATTGAAGAAAAAGGACAAAAAGGATTGGAAGAAGAGAGAAGATTGGCCTATGTTGGAGTTACCAGGGCAAAAAAGAGAGCAATCATATCTTTTTCAATGAATAGGTTTTATCAGGGGGACTGGATAGATAGCTTAGCATCAAGGTTTATTGATGAATTGCCGCATGAAAATATTAAAAAAAATAATTATTTTGAAGAAGATAAAGAAGATGATTTTGAATTTAACCAAGACATAGATTTTGAAAATGAAATCAAAAGCCCAGGATGGATAAGGTATCAAAAAAAATTAAAAAGATAGTTTTAAAATGATTAGTCTATTAAAAAAATTAATTGAAAATGAAAATATTGATGGCTACGTAGTTCCTAAAAATGATGAATTTTTTTCAGAATATTCATATCCAAATAGATTAAAGTCGATCTCAAACTTTTCTGGTTCAGCAGGATTAGCAATAATTCTAAAAGATAAAAATTTACTATTTGTCGATGGAAGGTATACATTGCAAGCACATATTGAATGTGGAAAAAATTTTAAAATATTTGAAATTCCAAAAATAAGACCTTTTGACGTTATAAAAAAAATACATTATAAATTAAAATTGGGATTTGATCCTAAACTATTCACTGAAATTAGTTTAAGATCAAATTTTAGAGATGTTTGTAATTTAGTTCCAATTAATAATAATTTAATTGATGAAATTTTTAATTTAAAAAATAATCACAAAACAAAAGAATTTTACTGTTTAAATAAAAATATAGCAGGTGAAACAATATCTTCAAAATTAAATAGATTATCCACAATACTAAAGAAGAAAAAAATAAATAATATATTTGTTAGTGCGCCTGAAAACTGCGCATGGCTATTAAACATAAGAGGATTTGATAATCCCAACAGCCCTATTCCAAATTGTCAAATAATTATTAATAACAAACAGATATATTTTTTTTCTGACACTAAAAAAATTAAAAGAATCAAAAATTCAATTAATTATAAAAAAATTAAGTTTTATGAATTTAAAGAATTTCCAAAAGTAATTAATAATTTAAAAGGAAAAAATTTTTCTATTGACAGAAATAGTTGTTCAATTTTTAATAAAAGTATTATTTTTTCAAAATTTAATATTTTAAATGATATTGACCCTTGTTATTTTTTAAAAGCAATAAAAAATAAAACTGAAATTAAAAATATGATTGATGCACATATAGAAGATGGTGCAGCTTTAACGAAATTTTTATATTGGTTAAAAACAAATAAAAAATTAAACTTAACTGAAATAGATGCAGAAAAAAAATTAGAGAATTTTAGAAAAAAAAATAAAAATTTTTTATATCCAAGTTTTAATACAATTGCAGGATCTGGCCCAAATGGAGCTATAATACATTATAGAGCTAATAAAAAATCAAATAGAAAAATAAAAAAAACTGATATTTTTTTATGTGACTCTGGGGGACAATATAAATATGGAACTACTGATGTAACAAGAACTGTATGCTTTTCAAAGCCTGCTTCAAAAATTAAAAATATTTTTACTAGAGTTTTAAAAGGTCATATTGCTGTTTCTAATACCAACTTAAATAAAATTAATACTGGAGAAAAAATAGACAAAAGAGCTAGAACATTCTTAAAAAAAATTAATTTAGACTACAGCCATGGTACAGGACATGGTGTCGGTTATTTCTTAAATGTACATGAAGGACCTCAATCAATATCAAAGTTTAACAATATAAAAATAAGACCAGGCATGATTGTGAGTAATGAGCCTGGTTATTATAAAGAAAAAAAATTTGGTATTAGAATTGAAAATTTAATTTATGTTAAAAAAAATAAAAAAAACATACAATTTAAAAATCTAACTTTAGCTCCAATAGATATAGATTTAATTAATTTTAAAATGTTAAATTCAGCCGAAAAAAAATATATACATAACTATCATTTAGATATTTATTCAAAGATCTCAAAGCATTTAAATAGTGGTGAAAAAAAATGGCTTTTAGATTTAATTTAAAAGGTCTTCCCATTCTGATTGCTTAATCACTTTTATATTTAACTCATTTGCTTGTTTTATTTTTTTTGTAGTTGGTTTTTCTCCTATAACCAGATAATCAAGATTTTTCGTTACATTGCTCAATATTTTGCCCGAATTTTGTTCAGTAATAGATTTCGCTTCAGCTCTACTAATTTTACTAAGTTTTCCAGTAAACATAAATGTTTTATTTTTAAGCTTACCATCATTACTCTGTTTGGTATCTCTTACATTCATTTCAGAAACTAATTGTTGAACAACATTTATATTTATATGATCTGAAAAAAATTTTTTTATCGAATTAATTTGTGTTTCACCAATTCCATCAATATTACTTAGTAGACTAAAGTTAAAATTTTTACTCATCTTGCAAAAATTTACTTTTGTTTGAAAATGTTGTGCTAAAAGTTTTGCATTTTCCTGTCCTATATATCTTATGCCTAATGAATATATAAATTTATCTAAACTAATATTTTTTGATTTATCAATAGCATTTTTTAGATTTAATGATGATAACTTTCCCCATCCTTCTAAAACTTCAATTTTTTTGTAGTCTAAATTAAATATATCTTGAGGAAATTTTAAAAATTTTAATTCCCAAAATTTTTCAACAACTTTTTTTCCCAAACCTTCAATATTTAATGCTTCCTTTGATACAAAATGTTTAATTTTTTCTATTACAATTTTTTCGCATTTATAACCTTCGCTAGAACATCTTTGCACTGCGTCAAATTTTTTTGTATTTTTATTATAATCTTTAATAACTTTTGACTGGCAAGAAGGGCATTTTTTTGGAAATATAAATTTTTTTAAGTTACCTGCTCTCTTCTTTAAATCTACTGATAATACATGTGGTATTACATCCCCTGCTCTTTCAATTTTAACTACATCTCCAACTCTTATATCTTTTCTAATTATTTCTTCTTCATTATGAAGTGTGGCATTTGAAACCACAACCCCTCCAATATTAACAGGATTAACTTTTGCAACAGGAGTTAATGCGCCAGTTCTACCAATTTGAACTTCTATATTTAATATTTTTGAAAATGAACTATTGGCTGAAAATTTATGTGCGATAGCCCATCTGGGTGCATTCGCAACAAAGCCTAATCTTTTTTGCAAATCAATATTATTTATTTTATAAACCAATCCATCCACATCAAAATCTAGATCATATCTTTTTTTTTCAAATTCATTATGGTTTCTAATTAACTTATCGATTCCTTTAACTATACTGTTAAATTTATTTACTTTAAAACCCCAAGTTTCGAGCAAACCTAAAAATTCTGACTGTTTTTTAAATGACGAACTTCCAATAAATCCATAAGTATATGCAATAAATTTTAAAGGAATTTTTTTTGTTTCATTTGGATCTTTTTGCCTTAATGAACCTGAGGCAGCATTTCTTGGGTTTGCAAATCTATCTTTTAATTTTTCAAAATCTTTTTTTTCAATGTAAACCTCCCCTCTTATATCAATGTCCTTTGGGAAATCTTTATTGTTTATTTTTTTTGGAATACTATTTACAGTTTTAAGGTTTTCTGTAATTATTTCTCCTTCAATCCCATTTCCACGAGATACTCCTAAAGCTAAAGAATTATTTTTATATGTTAATGATGCTGAAATACCATCTATCTTTGGTTCAACACTATACTCAATATTATTTTTTAAACTATTTGTATTTAAGAAATTAGAAATTTTCTTTTCAAAATTTATAAGATCTTCTTCATTAAAAGCATTAGATAAGGACAACATCTTTGTTCTATGTATTGATTTTAAAAAATTTTTTGAAGGTTTATATCCAATAGTGGTAGAGGGAGACCATTTGCTTTTTAAAAAGTTATATTTTTTTTCTAAATCTAAAATTTCTTTTTTTAAAATATCAAATTTTTCATCAGAAATTTTAGGACTGTTTTTTTCATAATAAAACTTATTATGTTTTTTTATTTCTTGAATTTTAGATAAATATTCTTTTTTAATTAAATTCCTACTTTTCATTTTTCAGCAAAGATTTAATTTTTTCTAAAGTAGATATTTTATTTTTTTTATTTTTTTCTCTTTTTGAAATTTTTTTATAATCTTTGTTGAATACTTTGTAGGATTCTCTGTACCAGTCGCTAGATTGATAATTATAGCCCAATAAAGCAGCATATTTTTTGGACTCTTCAATTAGTCCGATTTTATAATGAATTTCAACTAATCTATGCAACGCTTCTTCAACGTAAATTGTTGTTTCATATTTTTCCACAACATTTTTAAATCTATTAATAGCGGGTATCCATTTTTCTCTTTCAATATAATAATTTGCTAAGTAAATTTCTTTTGATGCTAATATTTCATTGATAAGTTCTAATTTATATTCAGAATCTAATGCATAGTCTGTATTGGGATGATTTTTTAATACATATTTAAAATTTTGTTGTGCTTCCATGATTGAACCTAGATCTTTTGTTTCGTCAGTAATCTGTTCATAATAACTCATTGCTAGCAAATATCGAGCAAATACAAATCGTTCATGTTTTGGATAAATTTTAATAAATCTATTTAATTCATCTATTGCATCATAATAGTATGAACCATAATAATATGAGTAAGCCGACATAAGAGATGATCTTGGTGCCCACATTGATTGTGGATATAATATTTCAGCTTCACTAAATTTTTTTGCAGCCTCTAAAGGATAATTTTCGTCTAAAAGTTTTAGTCCTTCTTTATAAGCATCTATCATTAGAAGGTCTAAATCTTTTTCTTCTATAACTGAAATTTTTGTATCATCATTTTTACATGAAGTAATAAATATAAAAACTATAATAAGAAAAAATTTAACAAAATAATTCATTTCAAATTCTTAACAGAATTTAAGAAAATTTCTAATTATTATGCAATAGATTTTAATATAGATTTATTAATATATGTATGTGGAAGAGATTTTTCTTTAATTTCAAATATAGTATAATTGTTTTTATCAATAAACACTTTTCTCAAGAGCTGATTTGTTAAACTGTGGCCTCCTTGAGAACATTTTATAGATCCAATTATCTTGTGTCCTGAAAGATATAGGTCACCCATACAATCCAAAATTTTATGATTAACAAATTCAAGTTTATTTCTTAACCCTTCACGGTTTAAAGTTTCATTATCTTTGACAACTATTGCGTTATCCAAGTTTCCTCCTTTGGCTAAACCCATTGCTCTTAATTTTTCAACATCTTCATATAAACAAAATGTTCTTGAATTATAAACATCTGACAAATCATTCTCATATACATTTATTTTATTTTTTTGATTTCCAATAAATGAATTTGAATATTTAATTTCAAAATCTATATCCAAACTAACGTTTGATTTATCAATTGAAATATATTTAGAGCCGTCTTGGACGCTTACTTTGTTTATAATTTTAATTAGTTTAATTGGAATTTGACTTAGTTCAAAACCTATTTCTAAAAATTTTTCTACAAAGATCTTTGCTGATCCATCCATTATGGGAACTTCTTGTGAATCTATTTCAATTACTACATTATCTATCCCTAATCCATATAGTGCAGCCATTAAATGTTCTATTGTAGAAACTGCAGTACCACTTTCATTTGAAATTGTTGTACATAGGGTTGCGTTAGAAACATTATAAACATTGGGTATAACTATATTATTATTTTTAAGGTCAATTCTTTTAAAAATTATTCCTGTATTTGGTTTTGAAGGCATTACAGTCATAGAAACTTTCTTACCACTATGAAGACCTATGCCTTTAAATTTGACTATTTGTTTTATGGTTTTTTGGTTGAGAATTGACATGCAATATAAATACATGCTTAACTAATTCAAAAAAATACAACAAATGTTACAAGAAAATACAAATATTAGTTAAAAAAATTAAAAAACTTTTCAAAAAAACCTTTATTTTTTGGTTTTTTGGGAAGAAAATTAACTTCTTGAGACTTATTAGACTGGATGAAATTAAACCCTGAATCACAAATTAAAGTTGTGTTTTCTTCAAAAAAACTAATTTCACTAAAAAAATCAAATTTTTCTTCTAAATAAATTGAATTTTTATTTAATATTTTTGAACCTCCTCCAATAAAAATTAATATACAGTTATCCTTGTTTTGAAAAAATGCATTAAAGTATTCATCTGCTAAATTTAATTTTATTATTTCATCAACTCTAGCAAAAATAACCTGATTGGATAAATCTGATGAATTTGTTTGATTAATTTTTTTTATTTTGTTTTCAAATGTGGTGTTAGTTTGATTTAGGTTTTTTTTTAAATTTTCAGCATCTTCAGAACTAATTTTTAAAAGTATAGAAATATCATTTGTTATATGTTTTCCTCCAACGGGCAAGATATTAAAATATAGTATTCTATTATCTTGAAAAACAGTTATTGCACTTTTTCCATAACCAATATCTAGAATAACTTTTTTTTTAAAATCATTAAATAAAGAATTGTAGCTACTTGATCTTACATAGCTAGAACAATATAGATTATCTATATTTAAATAATTGCCATTAAAGCTATCTTGTAAATTTTTCCAAATTTTTTCAGAGAAACATATAAATTTTAATTCTATTATTAAAGAAGAATAATAAATTTCTTTTTTAGGAATTTCAAAAAATTCCTCTTCATCAAAGACAAACTTCTTAACAATCATGTGAATAACTTTTTGATTAAAATAATTTTTTTGAACTAAACTTTTGGCTTCATTCAATAAAGATATAATATCATTTTCTGAATATTGCCTATTATCAGAATTTTTTTTTATTGAAATATCTATCGAAAACATATCAGGCGTATCAATCATTAAATTTATATTTTTGATATGATTAGTAATTTTTTTCTCAGCAGATTTAATTAAATCCTTAATGATTTGACTTGAATTTTTTATATCAAAATTTTTTAAACTAAAATTTGAAATACAGTCTTTTTCTAAAACAAAAATATTTTTTGAAGTTTCATTGTTGTAAACACCTAATCGTATTTTTGATGAACCAAAATCAACAAAAACATTTAAGTTTTTTTCATTCATTTGATAAAATTAACTGATTTGATACTCTTAAATCAATTACATTATTACTAAAGTTTTTATTGTTGAGCAATTTATTTACTTGGTTTAAGGCTGCATCTAAATTTTTTAAAGGAAATTTGATTAGTACATTATCTTTATTCTTTATATCTATCCTGCCACTTGGATAAAAAAAAATCTCTTTAATTTTATCATACTCTAAACCTGACTTATTAATAATTTTTTTAAACGATACAAATTTTTCTGTAGTAAACTTTCCAAATACCATTGGCAAATCTTCA
The DNA here is from genome assembly GCA_902529715.1 of uncultured Pelagibacteraceae bacterium. GTDB lineage: Bacteria > Pseudomonadota > Alphaproteobacteria > Pelagibacterales > Pelagibacteraceae > Pelagibacter. Next base: position 9,504 of record CABZXL010000014.1, read on the forward strand.
TAGTTGCTAAATTTTTCTGTATTTATAAGTTTGCTATTTGAACCAATTAGAAAAATTTCATTATTCTCTATTGTTCTTGCTAAAAAATCTGCTTGTTTTAATTCTAAAATAATTTTTGAAGGATATAATTTAATAATATTATAGTTTTCTATATAATTATACTTGCTCATTTGATCTTTTAAAATTTCTCTATCAACAAAAAAAATATTGGTATTTTTTAAAAAATTTAGATTTTTTTCAATTTCAAGATTTATTGTATTATCTAATCCAATAACCTCAATTGATTTTAAATCATAAAAAGATTTTTTTTTTTCTACAAATAGCTGGCTGTTAATTGATGATAAAAAAAATAAAGTTAAAAAAAGAAATAAAAAAATTTTTTTTTTATCTATGTAGTGACGCATCTTTAATAATCCAATCAATTAAGTTTAGAAAAGAAATATTATTGAATCTTGCAATTTCTGGGACTAAAGAAAGAGAAGTCATCCCTGGTTGGGTATTTATTTCTAAAAGGTAAAACTTGTTTTTATAAAATTTAAAATCAGATCTGGTCACACCTTTACATCCAATAGCATTGTGAGCTTTTAAAGCAATATTTTGAACTTTTTTTAACATTTTTTTATTTATTTTAACTGGGATAATATGTTTTGTTTTTGATTTAGCATTATATTTTGCTTGATAGTCATAGAATTTCCTTTTTGGAACTAGCTCTATTGCCCCCAATTTTTTCTTTCCCATAATAGCTACTTGAATTTCTCTACCCGGGATGTACTTTTCAATCATTATTTCTTTGTATGGTGAGAGTTTATTTAAATTTTTAAAAAAATCATTTTTACTAGATATATACACTTCTACACTAGAACCTTCGTTGAAAGGTTTAATTACAACAGGAAAACTTAATTTAGATTTAATTTTTTTAATTAATATAGATTTTTTTATAAATTTATTAAATTTAAACTTAAAATATTTTGGAGTTAAAATATTATTTTTTATAAATATATTTTTTGAAATTTCCTTATCAATTGCTATGGAAGAAGATAATACACCTGAATGGGTATACTTTATTTTTTCAGACTCCAGTATTGACTGAATATATCCATCTTCACCATATCTGCCGTGTAAGGCATTAAATACCACATCTGGCCTGAATGATCTTAAGTTTTTAATTAAATTACCATCTGGCTCACAAATTTTAGCATAATATTTTTTTTTAATCGCATTAAAAACTCCTTTTGCAGTTTTTAAACTAATTTCTCTTTCTTTTGAAAATCCACCCGCAAGAATTAAAATTTTTTTTTTCATTTATTCTACTAAAATAATTTCTAAATCTAGATTTATTCCAGTTTTATTTTTTACATTTTTTTTGACAAAATCGATCAACTTTTTCATATCTTTATAGCTTGCATTATTTTTATTTATAAAAAAATTTGCATGCTTATCTGATATTACAGCATCACCAAATTGAATATTGTTTGGTACAGATTCTTTAATGATTTGCCAAACTTTTTTATCAGTTTGTTTTATTGGATTCTTAAATGTACTTCCACCAGTTTTAATTTTTGTTGGTTGGGCTTTTTCTTTTTTTGTTTTAAAAATATTTATTGTTTCTTTAATTTCTTCTTTTTTTTTCTTATTTCCTTCAAATGTTGCGCTGAGAAAAATTAGGTCTTTTGGTAAATCACATGACCTATAATTAAAATTTATATCTTTTGCAGGAATAGTTAAAATTTCACCTAATAGGTTAACAGCTTGAACTGATATCAAAATGTCCTTAAATTCACTACCAAAGCATCCTGAGTTCATTCGTATTCCTCCTCCAATCGAACCAGGTATGCATGATAAAAACTCGAATCCACTAACACTATTTTCTAAGGCAAATTCAGATAGTGATTTGTCTAAAGCTCCACTCCCTGCAACTATAGTATTTTCATTTAATAACGAAATTCTTGAAAAATTTTTACTTAATTTGATTACTATTCCTTCAAATACATCATCTTTGAATAAAACATTTGAACCAGCACCTAAAACAAAAAAATTTTCATTATCTTTACATATTTTTAAAAAACTTATTAAATCTTGTAAAGTGTCAGGCTTAAAAAAAATACTTGTATTTCCACCAATATTAAACCAATTAAGCTTTTTAATACTGTAGTCAAAATACACTCTTCCATTAAATTTTTTAAGTTTATTTTGAAATTTTTTAATATTCATTATTTAATATATTTTGGTATATCTCTTATCCAATTAGAGATTGATCCGGCACCCATCCCTATTACTATTTTGTCCCCATATATATTTTGTTTTACATATTTTATTAAATCTGAATTATTATTTATTTGTATTAATTTTACTTTTGAATTTTTTATTATTTTTTTTGCAAAACTATTATAGCTGAATCCTAATTTAATATTTTCTCCTGCCTTATATATTGGGCATAAGATTACAGTGTTCGCTTTCTTAAATGATTTTGAAAATTCATTGTGCAAATTTTTTAATCTAGAAATTCTGTGTGGCTGAAAAACGCATATTATTTCCTTATTTCTGTATACCTCTCTTACACCATCCAACACTTCAATAATTTCTGTTGGATGATGAGCATAATCATCAAAAAATGGAACATTTTGAAAAGAAAAAACTTTAGTAAACCTTCTTTGAACACCAGAAAATTTTTCTAATCCTTTTTTTATAATCCTGGCTGGTATACCAACTGAAAATGCTACAGCCGCTGCCGCAGTTGAATTTCTTATATTATGGAGTCCAATGAGAGGAATTTTAATATTTATAATAAAATTTTTTTTTGTTCCTGGTAAATTTATTTTTATATCGAATTTTGAATAGTTTTCTTTTTGTGAAATATTTAATATTTTAAAATTTGATAACTTATTTATGCCGTAAGTGTTATAATTTAAGTTACTAATTTTTTTAATAACATTCCTATTATTTTTATCATCTAAACATATAAATGTTTTTCCAAACGACGGTGTTTTTTCTATAAAACTGATAAAATTTTTTTTTAGTTCTTCTAAAGATTTATAAAAATCTAGATGTTCTTTATCAATGTTTGTAATAATTGAGTAAGTTGGTGGTATTTTTGTAAAACTTCCATCTGATTCATCAGATTCTAAAACACACCATTCACTTTTTCCTAGTTTGGCTGATCCACTAAATGAGTTTAAAACACCTCCATTAATTACAGTTGGATCTATTTTTGCATGAGTAAAAATATTTGAAATTAATGAAGTGGTAGTAGTTTTCCCGTGTGAACCTGCAACTACAACGTTTTTCATTAAAGAAACAACATTTGCTAGCATGTCACCTCTTTTATAAATTGGTATTTTTCTTTTTTTTGCATACAGCAATTCAGGATTATTTTTTTTAATTGCAGATGAAATAACTAAAATAGTTGATTTATCAATGTTCTGTTTTTTATGACCAATGTAAACTTTAATTTTTTTTTGTTTAACTCTTTCAATATTTTTATTATTTGAGATATCACTTCCTTGTACTTTAAATCCTAAATCTTTCATTATCAGAGCTAAACCACTCATTCCAATCCCACCAATTCCAATAAAATGAATTAATTCTGATTTTGCTAATTTAATTTTCATTTATTAAAGCTAATAACTTTTGATTTATATTATTCCATGTGTTTTGATAAGAAAATTTAATCATATTATTTTTTTTTTCAAAATAATTGTCACTATTTTGTATTAAATTTAAAATAAATTCTTTTAAATTTTCTTTTTTATAGTCGGACTGGTTAACTAACCAGCATAGTTTTTGATCACTATATTCTTTGGCATTATAAAATTGGTGATTATCTTTTGACTTAGGAAGGGGTATTGCAACAAAAGGAACATTAAAATAAATTAATTCCGAAATTGTAGATGCTCCTGACCTAGTAATTGCAAAATCTACTTGATTGTATTTTTGAAATATTTTTTCATCAAAGTTAAATAGGTCATTTATTATACCAGCTTCTGTATATTTTTCTTTTAATTGTTTTTTTTTAGATTCATCCGTTATCTGTTGAATTATTGAAATTTCTAAATCTTTTGATAAATCTATCATTAGTGTACTAATTTGATTATCAAAAAATTCCGCTCCTTGGCTTCCTCCTATAATTAATATTGTAAATGGTTTTTTAACTTTATTTTCTAAATTTCTTTTTTCTTGGTAGATTTTTTTTCTCAATAAAGGATTTATTAAAAAAATTTTATTTTTATATTTTTCAGGAAAATTTTTTAAGTTTTTATAATAAGAAATAATTTTTTCTGAAAATTTAATAAAGAATTTATTTGATCTACCAATTACAGTATTTGGTTCAAATAAATAAATTTTTTTTTTTAATATTTTCGCAGATAAACACAGAGGTAAGGACATATATCCACCCGTGCTAATCAAAACTTCAATATTATTTTTTTTTATAAAAAAAAATGATTTAAAGAAAGAAACTATTAAACATAATAATAAATAAGGTAATTTAAAAAAGTTTTTAGAAATTCTTGGTATTTCAATTAACTTATAATTGTAAATATTTTTGTTAATATATTTAGCTCCTCTTTTGTCTGTTGTTAAAAAAATATCAAAATCATTTTTTAAATGTTCATATAAAATAATAGCAGGAATAGTATGTCCACCTGAACCACCTGTGCTAATTAGTAATTTTTTTTTCACTAGCTTATTTTTCTTCTTGTTAAATTTAATATAATTCCAGATAATATAGATGTACTTATAATTGACGAGCCTCCATAACTTAAAAATGGCAAAGTCATTCCTGTAGTTGGTAAAAATCTTATATTAACCCCTATATGAATAAATGTTTGAAATAAAATTATAGATGCTATTCCAACTAAAATTAGTTTAACCTTATCATCACTTTCATCATTAATTTTTTTTAATATATTGTAAGATAATATTAGAAAAATTATCATTATTACTAAAACAATTATTACTCCAAACTCTTCTGAAATTACTGAAATAATATAATCTGTGTGCGCTTCTGGTACCTTTGAATTTAAAGTGCCTTCTCCAATTCCTTGCCCAAAAAAACCTCCATTGGAAATTGCCTCGGAAGCTCTTTCAGATTGATAACTATTACCTGAGTTTGGATCTATAAATGAAAATAATCTATTTTTTATGTACTCAAATTTTGGAATATATAAAATTATGTAAAATAATATTGAAAAAATTATCACAAAAAATCCTGATAAAAATAATAAATTAATTCCTGAAACAAATATTAATGAAAACCAAGTAAGAACTATTAATATAGTTTGGCCTAAATCTGGTTGAGAAATTAAAAACAATATTATTGGAAAAATTAGTAAAAAGCTAAATAGATATTTAAAATAAAGATGTTTTTGATTATTTAATGTAAAAATAGTTGATATCATTATTATCAAAAAAGGTTTTAAAATTTCAATAGGTTGAAATCTTGGGATTATAGGTAAATCTATCCACCTCATAGAACCTTTTACTTCGACACCTATAAATGGAACCAATGCTAAAAATATAAAAAAAACTAAAAATAAATACTTTGAAATTTGAAATAATTTTTTTTTCTCAATTGCGGAAAAAGTAATCAAAATGAACACTCCAAGGATGATAAAAAGCAAATGTTTTATAAAAAAATAATAAGTATTAGTATTTAATTTGTCTGAAGCAATTATAGATGTTGAAACTAATGAAAAAAACAAGCCCAGAGAAAAAAGAAATAAAATTAAAAATAAAATAAATTTATCAATATTTTTCCACCATCCATAATAAAAATTAAATATTTTATTTAAATCAAACATTTATTTTTTTTACAAATTTAATTTTTTTAATTAAAGAATTAAAATAATTACCTCTATCTTCAAAATTTTTAAATTTATCAAAAGATGCTGCTGAAGGACTAAATAAAATATAATAATGTTTATTTTTATTTAATTTAATTTCTTCCGCTATTTTTTTTAAAATATTTTCTAAATTACTATAAGACTTTGAAACTATTTTATTATTTAATTTTTTTTTAAAAAAATTCTTATCTCTCCCAAAAATATAAGCTTTAATATTTTTATAATATTTGGATGGCAATTTAAGTTTATCGCCTTTTTTTGCTAATCCACCCACTATCCAAAAAATATTTTTATATGATTTAAGCAAATTTACACTTGAAGAAAAACTAGTAGATTTTGAGTCATTAACAATAGTAACAAATTTATTTTTATAAATAACTTGTTGCCTAAAATCTAAACCATTGAACAAGTTTACTGTTTTTAATAATTTAGATTTATTCAATTTATAAACTTTTGCAAATTTAAGTATAAAAGATAAATTTTTTAAATTATTAATATTGTCAAAATAACTGTTGGAAATTAGTTGTCTTACTTTATTATCATTTTTACTTACTTTAATAATTTTAGATCTGGTTTTATATTTTTTGAGTTGTTGATTTAAATATTTATTATTTTCAATAAAAGCATAAAAATTTTTATTCTGATTTAATATTAATTTAAATTTAGCATGAGCATATTTCTGAATTGATTTATGCCTCTCCAAATGATCTGGGGTAATATTTAATATAAAAGCATAATCTGTTTTAAAATATTGACTATAATCAATTTGATAAGATGATGCTTCTATAACAAAAATTGTACTAGGTTTTATTTTATTTTTAGACAGTATGGGTATACCAATATTTCCTACAAGTTTAACATCTTTATTTTGATCTTTTAAAATCTTAAATAACAATTTTGCAGTTGTCGACTTTCCATTGGTTCCTGTAATTGTAATTTTTAAATTATTTGGATTGTTTAAGTGAAAAATATCTAGATCTGTAATTATCTTTTCTTTATTTTTTTTTAAATAATTTTTAAGTTTGCATTTATTAATATCAATACCTGGACTTAAAACTATGTAGTTAAATTCTGTTAATTTGATTTTTTTTAATGAAATAAAAGAATTTTTAGTTTTTTTATTATCATCATAAATTGAAATTTTATTATTTTTTTTTAAGTAATTATATGAAGCATTCCCAGTTTTACCATATCCATAAATAAGAAATTTTTTATTTTTTAGATTATCATTTAAATTAAACATTATCTTAATTTAAGAGTAGCCAATCCTATCATTGCTAAAATAATTGATATAATCCAAAATCTTACAACCACAGTTGATTCTGCCCATCCCTTTTTTTCAAAATGGTGATGTATTGGTGCCATTTTAAAAATTCGTTTTCCCGTTAATTTAAATGAAATAACTTGTACTATTACCGAGACTGCTTCTAAAACAAACAAACCTCCTGTTATTGCTAGAACAATTTCATGCTTGGTTATTATACCTACCGCTCCTAAAGAGCCACCTAAAGCCAGTGAACCTGTGTCTCCCATAAATATTTTTGCTGGTGGTGCGTTGAACCAAAGAAAACCAATACATGCACCTATAATTGAACCGCAAAATACGGCTACTTCTCCAACGCCTTTAATGTAAGGAATATGCAAATATTCTGAAAATACTATATTTCCAGTAACATAACTTATAAATGCAAAACAAGATGCAACCAATATTATTGGAACAGTAGCTAATCCATCCAAACCATCTGTTAAATTAACAGCATTTGAAGACCCAACAATTATAAATAAATAAAATGGAATAAAAAACCAACCTAGATTAATTACTAAATTTTTAAAAAATGGGAAATAAAGATTTTTTAATTCAGCAGAATTTGTGTGATAAGTAAGTATATAAATTCCAATTAAAGCAATTATAACTTGTGAAATTAGTTTAAATCTAAATGAAACTCCACCAGAATTACCGCTCTTAATTTTCTTATAATCATCGTATGCTCCTAGTATGCCTAGGCCTCCAACAATAAATATTAAAAACCAATTGTAAGAATTTGATAAATCAGACCACAACAATACTCCTGAAAAAATTCCTATCAATATTAATACACCCCCCATTGTTGGTGTTCCAATTTTTTTTACAATATGATCAGACGGACCGTCAGATCTAATTGGATTATGAATTTTTTTACTTGAAAAATAATTAATTATTGGATTTCCAATTAAAAAAACTATTAACATTGAAGTAAACATTGATAAACCAGTTCTTACTGTCAAATATCTAAAAACATTAAAGATAGGGTAGCTATCTACTAGGTTTGTAAATAGACTATACAGCATAAATTTTTCCTTTTTTTATATTTAAAGCAACACTATTAAGACCAGTAGAATTGGAAGCTTTTATCATTAAATGATCATTATTATTTAAATCGTTTTTAATCAAATGATATATTTCATTTTTATCTCTTAAAATTCGACCTCTTTTGTTTCTATCAATACCATAAAAAGTTTCTTTTATGTCCTTTCCAATGACATAAACTTTTTTTATTGAAGTTTTATTGATAATTTTAGACATATTTTTGTGCAATTTTTTTGAAAATTTTCCAAGCTCAAGCATATCTCCTAATATTAAATATTTATTACTTTGATTTTCTTTATTAAAATTTTCAACAGCAAACTTTAAAGAAAGAGGGTTGGAATTATAACTTTCATCAGTTAAATAAATTACTTTATTACTAAGCCTTACTTTTGATATGTCGCCTCGAGAAGATGGTATTTTAAAGTTATAAAATAATTTTTCATCCATGTT
>CABZXL010000015.1 GCA_902529715.1 uncultured Pelagibacteraceae bacterium
TGCAATTAATCTATTTTGTGGTTCTTGGATAGTTAGCGATAGTAGAAAATTTTCTATATCTAAAATTCTTATTTTTATTCCTCTAGTAATAACTTATTTTACTGGCCCATTAGGAATTTTTATTTATTGGTTAATAAGAATTTTCTATGCAAAAAGAATATCTCTTTACGATTAAGTTTTAATTTTAAAACCTTTTTGTACCATTAAACCAAAGCCGCCCTCTACATGAGATACATTTTTAAAACCCATTTCTTCTAGCGTCTTGGCGGCTAATGCAGATCTACCTCCAGCTGCACAAAATAATACTGTCTCTTTATTTAAATCCAACTGGTTATTTCTAACATATGCACTTTCGGGATGAATTGAAAATTCTAATAAACCTCTTGGTATATGAAATGAGTTTTCAATGGTACCAAGTTTATTCAATTCAACTCCGTCTCTAATATCAATTAAATTGCATTTATTTTCACTATTTAATTTCATTGCTTCCTCAGGAGTAATGGTTTTTACTTCATTTAAAGCTTCAGCAACTAGAGTTTGTGGTGATTTTATAGCCATAATATTATAAATAATATATCATAATAATTATAAAGAATATAATGAAAAAATTATTTATTAAACTTTGTAAAATGATGGGTTATGAGTTAATTGACCAAAATAGTTTTACATCACCAACACTTGATAAAGAGCTTAATGAGGATTTATCAATATTAAATGACAAATCTATAGTACTTCCCTTGGGTGAAGTAAAAATTACAAGAAAAGTTAAATCTATACTTATTTTATTTAGAACAAATAGCAATATTGAAATATGGGATCAAAATAAAAAAAGATTATTTGAATTACCAAAAATTGAATACACTTTAAGATCGTTAAATTCACTTTTAAAATCAATTAATTTTTGTAAAAAAAAATATCCTGATATAAAAATTAAATTAACAATTGTTGATGATAATACAAATGAAACTAATTTGAATAAAATTAAAAATCTAACAAGTAATAATAATCTTGATATAAATATTGCTAAAGTAAATCATCAAAAATATAAAAATCTAATTAAAGAGCAAAAAAATGAGCAAACTTACTCAAATCTTGCAAGTTTGCTTTTTTGTTTTGAAATTGCCAAAGAAAATACCGAAGATTTAGTATTTTTTGTTGAAGATGATTATTTGCACTTTGAGCCAATGATGGAAGAAATGATAGCCTCATATGAAAGAATAGGTTCTCAGATAAATAAAGATATTTTTATGTGCCCTGCGGATTATCCTTACTTATATATGGACAATAAAAAAACTAATATTCTAATTGGCAATAAAAGACACTGGCGCACCATTGACGTTACTTTATGTACATTTATGACTAGCAAGAAATTTATTCACCAATATTGGGATAATTTTTATAAAAATTGTCTAGATAGGCATGATCCATTCGAAAAATATATTAATGAGATTTATAAAAGTGAAATTTGTGTGTCTCCATTAAAAAGCTTATCAGTGCATTTTACAAATGTTAATTCGAGCTATGGTTTGTCACCGTTTATAGATTATAAAAAACTATGGAAAGAAAGTGAGTAATTCCTAGAATCCTTGCATAATAAGGAAAATATACGCTAAAACAGCCTTAATACATTTTTGTAGTAAGGCTGTTAAATATTTGATTACTTATTGAATACTTCTTTAAGTGCTTTAGCAGGTAAAAATTTTACTTTTTGAGAAGCAGCGATTTGAATCTGTTCTCCTGTTCTAGGATTACGTCCAATTCGAGCTTTTCTTTTAGCCACTTTATATGTACCAAAACCAGCAATTTTCACTGAATCATCATTTTTCAATGCATCTAGAATAGTGTTGGTAATTGTATCAAAAGTACGCTCAGCATCAGCTTTGCTTTGGTTTAAAGAACCAGCCAATTTAGCGACTAATTGTTTTTTGTTCATTTTTTAGCTCCGGTTATTAGGTTATTAATCATATTTATCATTATCCTTTATTTTTCAAGCTTTTTTTTAGTGTATAATTCCTTTATACCCACAATATATTGTGCTCTGAAAACATTGATTTTATTAGATTTTTTAACTAAAAAAAATGGCTTAAAATAAGCCTAAATCTTTAAGATCATTAAATGTTGCAAAAAACATTAAAAATAACAATAAAAACATTCCGATTCGAAAAAAACCTTCTTGTGTTTTTTGACTTAGAGGTCTCCCCAAAATTTTTTCAAAACCATAAAACATCAAATGACCTCCATCTAGAAGGGGTATTGGAAATAAATTAATTAAACCTAGGCTTATAGAAATATAAGCCATAATACTTAAAAAAGGTATGAATCCAATTTCTGCAACTTGACCAGTAATTTTAGCAATTCTAATCGGTCCTCCTAATTGGGAACTATCTCCAGAACCTGCAATTATTGAACCTAGATATTTAAGTGAAGAAATGCATACAAAATAAACTTCATTTATTGAATGATACAAGGCTTTGGCGGGACCTAATTTAACATGATTTATTTCATTGTTAAATGGGCTTAGTTTAATTCCAACAATTCTTTTTTTAACTTTATTTCCCATATTATCTTCGGTATCAACAATATTGGGTTTTACCTTTAATACTAATTCATTTTCAAATCTTTCTACTTTAAAATCTATAAATTCAGAAGTAGACATCGTAATTAACTTTGAAACATCCAAAATACTTTTAACTTTATTTCCATCAATTTCTAAAATTAAATCATTTTTTTTAAGTCCTGAAATTTGTGCTGGGCTTTCATCTTGGACTTCATTAATCACTGCTGGTGTGAAATCTTTGCCGATAAACATATAAATTGATAAAAAAATTACTATTGCTAATAAAAAGTTAGCAAATGGACCGGCGGCCACAATTATTGATCTTTGATATAACGGCTTTAACACAAATAATTTTTTTTGATCTTCAACAGAATATTTATTTATAATTTTTTCTTGATCTGCTTGACTAAAAACATTTCTATCTCCAAAAAATTTTACATAACCACCTAAAGGTATCCAGCATATTTTCCATCTTGTCCCAGATTGATCATTCCAACCAAATATTTCCTTGCCAAATCCAATAGAAAAATCAGTAACACCTACACCATATTTTTTTGCAAAGTAGTAATGGCCATATTCATGAATAAATACAACTACTAAAATTAAAATTATAAATGGAATTATAAAATTTAGCATTTTACCTAATATATTTAATATTATTTAATTTTCCAAGTAAAAACTGGAATAAATGTTGATAGTAAAAACGACAAAAATAATAAAGATTGTGACACAAAACTAGGAAAAAAATCAATAGGAAATAAAATACCGACTAAAATAGATTTTGAAAAGTCAGGGCTTGGAAAAAACAATAATCCTGCAACTATTCCAATTATAATAGATATGTATGCATTTTTCTCGTTAATTGATTTAGTAAAAAAACTATAAAATATAGTTAGTACAGCCGAACAACAAAATAGATCAGCTAATAAAAAAAGATATAATATACTTAAACCTTTTGATGCTACTGCAAAAACAATGATTGAAAGTGAAATAATTAAATAATTTGAAAGTTTAAAGTAATTTCCCTTAAAATTAATTACTTTATTTCCATCAACAATAATTAGACTTGATATTGCGTTAATAAGAGTGTCGATGCTACTTATAGTTAATGATATTCCTAGAATTATAACTATTACTGACAACAAAGTCGTTTGGCCTTTAAATAGTAAGGAAAAAAAGGCGAGATCTGGAATAACATTTGAATCTATTGAGGCAGCCACTAGTCCGCTGAACCCCATTAAAAAAACTACGGGAATAATTAAAAAAAATGAAATTAGTAAACTTTTCTTTAATATAATATTATTTTTTGCTGCATAAACTCTTTGCCAATTTCCTTGATGAAAAAGATTTGTTGCTGCAACTGCAATAAAAAAAGTTAATCCTGCAGTAAAATTTGGAAAGTATTTAATACTAATTAAATTAGGTTTATTTAACTTTATAAATTCGAAATTAAATTGAGTGGAATTAAATGATATAAAAAAACTTACTGCAATCACAAACAGTATTAAAAATACAATAAATTGAATACTATCAGTAAATATTGAGGCTCTTAATCCACCATATAACGTATAAATTAATGAAGAAGTTACAACTATTAGTGCAATAATCCATAAACTTATTCCAGATATATAATTAACTAATATTGATACAGCGGTAACTTCAGCAATTAAGAAAATTACCATATAAAAAATAGTAAGAAATAAGATTAGTTTAAATAACTTTTTGCCAAATTTTAGTCTTACTACTTCGATTAAAGTTTTTGCTTTTGGAAATGAACTTCTAAATTTTGAACCCAATGTAATTAAAATAAATAATGGAAAAGCTGTACCAAGAGTATATCCAATTACTGCGCCTATGCCACCCCATGTTGCAGCGGACGCAGGTCCAAATAAAATCCAAGCACCAAGTGCTGAAGAAACAAAGCTAGCAGTTAAAGAAAATATTCCAATATTTCTATTTGCAATTAAATAATTGTTTAGTCCCTTGTACTTTCTTGAATAATAAATTCCGCTTGCTAAAAATATAATACTTAAAATAAGAGTTAATAAAATCGCATATGTTTGGCTTAGAATGTTTATTGATATCATGTTCCCTTTCTGAATTACCGGACAGGTTCTTAGGGTTTGATCTCAGTCTTTCGACACCCCTTTTTTTCGTTAATCAAATTATAATTAAAAAAATAAAATTATCCAATAAGAAATTAACCCAGTAAAAATTGTTAGTGTTAAATTCTTTGATAATATTCCAGTAAAAAATGCAATTATAGTAGCAATGACTTTTGGATCGTTAAATTCAACTAATAACCCAGAATCGTTAAGAAAAACTGCTGGAAAAATTATTGCAGGAAAAACAGCAGAAGGAACATAGTTTAAAACAGTTTTTAATGTATTGTTTAATTTCTGAGGTTTTATAAGTAGAACTGAGCCTAATCTAGTTAGATAGTTTATTAATCCAGTAATTATTATTGCTATCCAAATACTCATTTTTGTTTCTTTCTCATATTAACAATTAGATATGCAATTAATAAAGATACTAAACTTGAAAAAATTATATAAGATTTAAAGGGCGCGTCATATAAAATGATAGATAGCATCCCAGAAATAACAATTATTATTAAATGATCAACCTTCCTAAAATAATTAATTAATAATGCTAAAAAAGTAAGTGGTATGGTAAAAGTTAATCCAAGCTCTTCCGGTACAATAGAACCTAATAAAATTCCAATTATTGTAGTTAATTGCCAAACAATCCATAATGTAATGCCAGAACCTAGTAAGTAGTAATGTTTAAATTTTTCATTATTATTTTTTTTAAAATATTCATTTGAAACAGCAAAAGCTTGGTCTGTTAAAATATAAGAAAGTCCTATTTTCCAATATAGTGATAGATTGCTTAGATACTGATTTACAACTGCACCATATAATAAATGCCTCGTGCTGATTACCGAAGAAGATGTAATTGCAACTAATGATGTTGCGCCAGCTGACAACAATTGAAAAAAAACTATCTGACTTGCTCCGCTAAATATTATAATTGATGTTGCATAAGTGACATAAGGTCCAAAACCCAATTCTATTCCTATAGCACCAAAAATAATTCCAAAAGGTACAACTGGAATTAATAACGGAAGAACATCAATAAAACCTCTAACAAAATTTTGCTTTTTGGTTCTCATTTGCTTTAGGTTTTATTAAAAACAAACTATATGATCAATGTAAATTGGTCTTTTGATGCCAAATTTTTCATCAACTTGATGTTGATGAATATGATGAGAATGAACTAAAACTGGAATTAAATGGTTTGTTGTAGTTTTAAGAGTATATATGAAATTTGTTCCCCTAAACTTTCTATCAACAACCTCCAACTTTAAATTACTTTTATCATCATGTTCAAGATCTTCTGGCTGTAATAATAATTTTACATCGGAGCCTTTTGGATAATGTTTAATAAAATTACCTTTTATAGTACCTAGATCTTCATTTTCTAAACTATTTTCTCCAGTTACTTTTGCGGGAATTAATATTCCTCTATTCAAAAAATTTACTACCTCTACTGAATTTGGAAAATGATAAACGTTATAAGGATCATCATATTGTTTAAGTTGATCATTTAAAATTACTCCACATTTTGATCCTAAATAAAAAGCTTCGTAAGAGTCATGAGTAACTATAATGGTAGTTATTTTTAAATCATGTAAAAGTTTTTTTAGTTGAACTTGTATTTCTTCTTTAAAACTTTGATCAACGTTGGATAGCGGTTCATCTAACAACAATAGATCAGGTTGTGTAACCAATGATCTAGCAAGAGCTACTCTTTGAGCTTCTCCTGCGCTAATTTGGTGAGGATATTTACTTAATATTTTTTCTATATTTAATAATTTAATTATTTTTTTTGGACTAACTTTCTTTTTTCCGTTTAGCTTTTTTGCTTCAGCTCCTAAATGTATATTTTTTTCAACAGTATAATGAGGAAATAAGCTATTTTCTTGAAATGACAGAGATATATTTCGATTTTCTGGTTCAATATGGTCTTTTGCAGAAGATAAAATTTTATCTTTAAGTTTGATTGATCCAGATTTAATTTTTTCTAATCCAGCGATTGTTCTAAGGATTGTAGTTTTGCCTACACCAGATGGTCCTAAAAGACAAATTATATCTCCCTTATTTTCAATGCTGAAAGAAACATTTTTTACTTTAGTTTTTCCACCAGCTTTAAAACTAACATTCTTAATTTCTAAAAAATTATTATTCATCATTATCTCTTAAAATATATTTAGACGTAAGTAAAATAAAGAAACTTGCAATAATTATCAAACATAATGATGGAACAGCAGCGGCTTCCAATAAATCCTCAGATGCAGAAATATATGCTGTGGTTGCAAAAGTCTCAAAATTAAAAGGTCTTAAAATTAATGTAATTGGTAATTCTCTAATTATTTCTAACGAAATTAATATAATAACAAATAAAAGTGAATTTCTTAAATATGGAATATGAATATTTAAAAAAGTTTTTGTTTTAGAGTATCCAAGAAGATAAGCGCTTTCATCAACTGAGATATTCATTTTTTCATATCCTGATTTTATTCCATTAAAAGCTAGTGAATAAAATCTTACAAAATAAACTATCACTAAACCTAAGACTGAACCAATAAATATTTTTTTTATCGATAAAAATCCTAATGCCTTAATCAAATTTTCATCAAACCATGCGACGAAAGTTATAAATGCAATGGCAAGAATTACTCCTGGTATTGCATAACCAGAAATTGATAAAGTAGATAATGCATTTAAAGTTTTTTTATTTGAAACTCTATTTCCATAATTAGATATTAAAGCAAAAAATAATAAAACTAAGCTTGATATAGAAACCAAATATAAAGTATTTAATAAAAGATCAGTTATTTGTATTCCAACCAAATTTTCGGGGAATTTAATTGTCCAGTACAACATTTGGCTCAATGGAAATAAAAAACTTAAAAAAAATAAAGAGAAACAAAAAATGAACGCAAATAAAGATTTAGCTCCACAAAGTTTAATTTTTTCCTTTTTTTTAAATCCACCTTTTGCTTCCAAATGATACCTGGCTTTTTTTCTAGATAAGTTTTCTGTTAAAAATAATATAAAGATAAATAATAATAGAAAAAAAGATATTCGGTTTGCAAAAGCCAAATCATCGAAAGTAATCCAAGCATTATAAATACCAGTAGTTAATGTGTTTACAGAAAAAAAGTCTACTGCTCCAAACTCGGCCAATGTCTCCATTGCTACCAATGACAAACCAGCAACTATAGCAGGGCGCGCAGCAGGTAATATTATTGAATAAAAAGATTTAAACTTTGAAAAACCAAGATTTTTACCTAGTTCTATTAGATTTTGTGATTGGTATAAAAATGATGATCTAGCAAGTATATATACATATGCATAAAGTGAGAAAGAGATTGATAATATCAACCCAAACATCCCACTAAATTTTGGTATATGTTTATTGTATTCACCATCACCAAATAAATATTTTAAAATTGTAAAAGCAGTTCCATAATTTTCAAAAAATGCGAATAAAGAATATGCATAAATATAAGGAGGTACTGCGAAAGACAGTATTAAAGCCCATTTAAAAAAATTAGCACCAGGAAACTGATAAAATGAAACCACATATGCTGAACCTGCTCCTAAAACAAATGTTAAAAATAAAACTCCAATCAAAAGAGTTAAAGAATTAAATATATATTCAAAAAAAAAAGTTTGTTTGAGAATTTCAAAATAGTTTGATGTATCCTGAAAAAAACTTGTAAATACAGTTAATATTGGGATTGCAACGATTAGTGAAATAGATAAAGAGCTTACATACCAAAAATTAAATTTCATATTATAATCCGCCTTATAAAAGAAAAGTAATTCCCTAATAAAAAATTTAGTGCCCATGTGAAAGGAGATTTTGCTTGAGACCCAAACATGGACACTAATTCAAGAAATTATTAAAAATTAAATAACTTTAAGATGTGCGGAACCTCCTTGTTATCAATTTCTGATAAGTTTCTTTTATTTATTCTTTTTTCAATTTTTTTACACTCCTCAGAACATGCAGGGCATGCCTCGGCTGAGTTATTATAATCGAAATCAGAAATAAATTTTTTTTCTTCCATCTACTTCCAACCTGCAGCTGTCATTACTTCTAATGCAGCAGCTTGATTTTTTCCATAAGTAGAAACTTTTGTTTTTAGATCTTGTTTAAAGTCTAATCCCAAGTTGTTTACTACTAATGGACTTGGGGAAACGCCTGCAATCATTGGAAACTCAAAAGTATTATTAGTAAAGTGTTCTTGAGCTGAAGGTGATAATAAGTAGTCAACAAGAGCAATTGCATTTGCTTTGTTTGGAGCACCTTTAACTAGAGCAGCACAACTAATATTCATGTGCGTTCCTCTACCGTCTTGGTTTGGAAAAAATGCTTTAACTTTTTTAGCAGCTTCTTGTTGTTCTGCACCTTTGTTTCCAGAAAGCATAAGAGCTAAATAATATGTATTAGCTACAGCTATGTCTGCTTCTCCAGCAGCTACAGCCATAATTTGAGCTCTATCATTTCCTTCAGAAGGTCTTGCCATATTTGCAACAACTCCCTTTGCCCATTCTGCTGTTGCTTTTTTTCCATTATTGGCAATTAATGAAGCTACAAGAGATTTATTGTAAATGTTACTTGATTTTCTAATTACTAGTCTACCTTTCCACTTTGGATCAGCTAAACCTTCATAAGACATTCCAGATAATTCAGCACCAGTAACTCTTTCAGGTGAATAGTAAATTATTCTTGCTCTTTTAGCTACTCCAACCCAGTGTGAAGTTCTAAAGTTTTTTGGAACAGATGATTTAATTGTCGATGAAGTTAATCCACTTTGCGTCATACCTTTTGCTTGAAAAGCACCACATCTTCCAGCATCTGCTGTGATGTAAAGGTCTGCTGCTGAATCAGCGCCTTCTTCAATCATTCTTTTTTCTAAAGCTCCTGATTTACCGTTAATTAAATTTACCTTAATTCCTGTAGCTGCTGTAAACTTGTCATAAAGTTCAGCATCGGCTTTATAATGTCTTGCATTGAAAATATTAACCTCATTTGCAATTGCAAATGTGGATAAAATCAATGAAAGAATTAAACTTAAAATTGATATTTTTTTCATATCTACCCTTTTCTCCGCACTTTTATTTATATATTATTGAAAATGAGAACTATTATCAATGAGAATAGTTATCAATCGCACTGATTGTCGCAGGTTGTATTAGAACTCCCACTCAGAGATTTTGCTATATAAGAAGTTTCTAAAGGTTTGTACCCTAGCCACGTTCCTTAATGATTCAGGGTATACGAAATGAGCTTCAGTAATTGGACCCTCAACTTTAGGTAATACTTTAATTAAATTTCTTGATTGGAATACCAAATAATCAGGTAAAGCTGCTAATCCTACTCCACTTTCAACTGCTAAAAGTAGTCCCATAACACTATTTACTTTCATAATAGGTTTTCTTTTACCGTTATCCTTCATACCAACTTTTAAAGCCCAGTCTGGATTGTAAACTGGTGAAGGTGCTCCTTTACCAAAAGATATAAATTTATGTTTATTTAAATCATTTAATGACTTTGGTATTCCATGTTTTTCTAAATATTTGTTAGACCCGTAAATATGATAATTAATATCTATTAATTTTCTTTGAATATAGTTTAATTTTTTAGGTCTTCTCATAAAAATACCTATATCAGCTTGTCTAGTGCTTAAATCCAATTCCTTATCATCAAATATTAGTTCTACCTCTACTTCGGGGTTTAAACTCATAAATTCTTGAATTCTAGGAGTAAGCCAATGGGTTCCGAAGCTTCTAACAGTCGTAATTATTATTTTTCCTGAAGGTTTATTCTTTTGGTCTCCTAATGAAGTTTCAACTTCTTTTAGCTTACTAATAACCTCATGAGCAGTTTTATAAACATACTCACCATTTTCAGTTAAAGTTAACCCTCTAGCATGTCTTTCAAATAATTTTACTTTGAGATCATCTTCTAAAGATTGTATTTGTCTACTTATAGCTGATTGACTTAAATTTAGATTAACAGTTGCATTTGTAAAGCTTCCAGCTTCAGCAACAGCATGAAATATTTTTAATTTATCCCAATCCATTATTTACTTAAATTTACAATATATCTTCCAGATGTTTCACCTTTGAGCATTTTTGGATAAATATCTAAAAGACCATCTAAACTAATTTCTTTAATTGACTTGCCTAATAAATCAAAATTAATTAATTTAGCTGCCTCGCTCCATAAAAATTCTCTTCTTTTTACAGATGTATTAACAGAGTTAATTCCCCAAAGTTTTACTCCTCTAATAATAAAGGGCATAACAGTTGTATTTAATTTTATATCAGCAGCATTTCCACATGCTGCAACTATTCCTGATTCTTTTGTTTGAGCTAAAACATTTGCTAATACTTGTCCTCCCACGGTATCAACCGCACCATCCCATAAACCTTTATCCAAAGGTCTTGGGTCTTTCGTTAATTCGCTTGTATTTATTATGTTTTTTGCACCAATAGATTTTAAATATTCTTTGTTACTTTCTTTTCCAGTAACTGCAGTCACATTACATCCTAATTTATTTAAAATCATAACTGCTATACTACCAACTCCGCCTGATGCACCAGTTACAATCACATTTTCAACTTTTTCACCAAGTAAAAGTTCTTCCCTTGCAGTTTTGGTTGTAAAAGAACATGATAAAGCCGTAAGTCCTGCGGTACCCAAAATCATTGCTTGTTTTGATGTTAGTTCTTTAGGTTTTTTTACTAAAAAGTCTCCATTAACTTTTGCATATTGAGAATAACCTCCATAAAAAATTTCTCCAACTCTCCATCCTGTCAATATTATTTCGTCACCTGGTTTAAATTTATCATTTTGACTTTCTTCAACTTTACCTGAAAAATCTATTCCTGGTATGTGAGGAAATTCTTTAACTAACCTTGCACCATTTTTTAATATTAATGCATCTTTAAAATTTAATCCTGAATATTCAACTTTAACTAAAACATCCCCATGTTTTAAAAAAGTTTTATCAATAGATTTTATTTCTCTACTAAAATTTTCGCCTTCTTGGTTGAGAACCAAAGCCTTAAAACTATATGACATAAGTTAATATAAACTTTATTTTGCAATGAATCGCAAGTATCTATTCTGATAGCTTAAGTCTTCTTTGAATTTACCTAAATAATAATTGGTAACTGTTGTTGCATGTTCTTTTTTAATTCCTCTCATAGTCATACACTGGTGAGTTGAATCTATACTTACCGCAACCCCTTTTGCATCTAATGAATCCATTATTGTCGTTGCAATTTGCATTGTAAGTCTTTCTTGAGTTTGAAGTCTTTTAGAAAACACTTCAACTACTCTTGCTAACTTGCTTAAGCCAACAACTCTTTCTTTTGGAATATATGCTACATGAGCCACACCTATAATTGGTGCCATATGGTGTTCACAGTGACTTTGAACTGAAATATTTTTTTGAATTACCATATCGTCATATCCGTTTACGTCTCCAAAGGTCTTACTTAAAATTTCCTTAGGATCTTCTTTGTATCCTTTAAAATATTCCTTAAATGCTTTTGTGACTCTTTTAGGTGTTTCTAGCAATCCTTCTCTTGAAGGGTCTTCTCCTAACCATTGTAAAATTTTTATAAATGCTTCTTCAGCTTCTTTATCCGAGATAGTATCTATCTTTTTCTGATTTTCATTTTTAACTAATTTCATGACGTGCTTTTATATATACAATTCCTTAAATTTAAAATATTTAATATATTCTCTAATATGTTAGATAAACAATTATATATGTTTAAAAAGAGAGAAAATGTCGCTGATATAGAAGAAGGAAGCTTATTATCACCTAAATTTGATAATGATGGCCTTATTCCAGTAGTTACAACCTGTTCTAAAACTAAAGAAATTCTTATGCATGGCTATATGAATGTGGAAGCTTTAAAATTAACAATTGAAACTAAAGAAGCACATTATTGGAGTAGGTCTAGAAAACTAATTTGGCATAAAGGAAAGACGAGTGGGTTTATCCAAAAAGTTAAAGAGATTAGAATTGATGACGATCAAGATTCTGTATGGCTAACTGTTGATATAGGTGAAGGTGCAAGCTGTCATGTTGGTTATCGTTCTTGTTTTTATAGATCTGTGCCTTTAGGAAAAATTGATAATGCTAGAAAAATAGAAATGAAATTTGAAGAAAAAGAGAAAAAGTTTGATCCCGAAAAGGTTTATAAAGATGAACCAAATCCAACAAAAATTTAATGTCAGATAAGCAGAAAAATGTCCTAGGTGAAGATTTAGAAGAATGTTCCAAAGACCCTTTAACAGGTTGGTTTAGAGATGGTTGCTGTAATACAGATGAAAATGATCATGGATTACATACAGTCTGCGTAAAAGTTAATAGTGAATTTTTAGAATGGTGTAAAGAAGCAGGGAATGATTTAATTACTCCTCATCCTGAATTTGGTTTTCCTGGACTAAAAGATGGAGATAACTGGTGTGTATGCGCTGGATGGGTTGCCAGAGCAATTGAAGCAGGAAAAGGTTGTTCAGTGTACTTAAAAAAAACTCACAAAAATACTCTTAAAGTTGTTCCAATTGAAAAATTAAAAAAATTAGCTATAGATCTTTCTTAATTACATATTTCCATATTTAGGTCCCCCTCCTCCTTCGGGAGTAACCCAATTAATATTTTGAGAAGGTTCTTTGATATCGCAAGTTTTACAATGAATACAATTTTGAGAATTAATTACAAATTTTTTTAAATTATTTTCTTCCTGGACTTCATAAACTCCTACTGGACAATATCTTTGAGCAGGTTCATCAAATTTTTCAAGTGTATAACTTATAGGTAGATTATGATCTTTTAATTTTAGATGAACTGGCTGATTGTCAGCATGATTAGTTCCTGTAAGGTATACTGAGCTAGTTTTATCAAAAGTTATTACGTTGTCTGGTTTTGGGTAATCTATCTTAGGCATTTCATTTGCGGGTTTTAAAGAATCATGATCGGCATGTTTATGTTTAAGTGTAAATGGTAATTTCCCTCTAAATAAAATTTGATCAATACCGGTAAAAATTATTCCTAAAATTAAGCCCCAATTAAAACTTGGTTTAACATTTCTTGCTTCATATAGTTCTTTGTAGACCCAACTTTTTTTAAATTTATCTTCATAAGAAGATAAACTTTTATTTTCTTTTAAATTTTCAATAATTGTTTCAGCTGCGATCATTCCACTTTTCATTGCAGTATGAGAGCCTTTAATTTTTGGCATATTTAATGTACCTGCGTCACAACCAACTAGTAATGCTCCCGGCATATACATTTGAGGTAGACTTTGAAGACCTCCTTCGATAAGAGCACGAGCTCCATAAGAAATTCTTTTTCCTCCTTCAATTATTTTTTTTATAGCTGGATGTGTTTTGAATCTTTGAAATTCATCAAAGGGTGATAAATGTGGATTTTGATAATCTAAACCAATTACATATCCTAAGAAAACCTGCTTATTTTCTGCATGATAAACAAAGCTTCCACCATATGTATTATTATCTAGCGGCCATCCTGCCGTATGCATTATCATCCCTTCTTCATGTTTTTTTTCATTAATTTCCCATATTTCTTTAAAACCTATTCCATATTGCTGAGGATCTTTTCCTTTATTTAATTCAAATTTATTAATCAGTTGTTTTCCTAAATGCCCTCTGCATCCTTCTGCAAAAACTGTTACTTTTGCATGTAATTCCATACCTGGTTCAAAACTATCTTTCTTATGTCCTTCTTTATCGAGACCCATATCTTGTGTTGCAACTCCTTTAACAGAACCATCATCGTTATATAAAATTTCGCTTGCAGGGAAACCTGGAAATATTTCTACACCAAGAGCTTCAGCTTGTTCTGCTAACCATCTACATAAATTTGCAAGGCTTATTATATAATTATTTTTGTTATGTTGTACTTTTGGCAACAACCATGTAGGCCAACTTAATGATTTTGTTTTTCCTAAAAAAAGAAATTTTTCATTTGTAACTTTAGTTTTAATTGGAGCATTTAACTCTCTCCAATTAGGAATTAATTCATCTAAGGCTTTAGTTTCAAAAACATTGCCTGACAATATATGAGCACCTACTTCAGATGCTTTTTCTAAAAGGCAGACATTAATATCTGGACTCAACTGCTTTAATTTAATTGCAGTTGAGAGACCTGATGGTCCGCCACCTACGATGACTACATCGTATTCCATCACTTCTCTGGACATAATATTATTTTTTTACAGTATTTGTTATTTTTGTATAGTGTTTAATTTGTTCAATTCTTCCAAAAATTGAGGAAGAGCTTCGAACAAATCAGCTTCCAAGCCATAATCAGCAACACTAAAAATTGGTGCTTCACCATCTTTGTTAATAGCGACAATAATTTTACTTTCTTTCATTCCTGCTAAATGCTGAATCGCTCCTGAAATTCCTACAGCAATATATAAATCTGGCACAACAACTTTTCCTGTTTGTCCCACCTGATGATCGTTAGTTATATATCCTGCATCAACAGCTGCACGTGATGCTCCAATTGCAGCATTTAGTTTATCGGCAATTGCAGTGATTAATTTAAAATTATCTCCACTACCCATTCCTCTACCCCCTGAAATTACAACTCTAGCAGTTCCAAGTTCTGGTCTATCCGACTTAACTTCTTCTCTTTTAATAAATTTAGTTAAATCCGATACTTCAGCTTTTTCAGCTTTTACAATTTCAGCAGTTCCACCAGTTGTTGGAGCTGGATCAAAAGATGTTGGTCGTATAGTTATACATTTTTTTGTATCTGTACTTTTTACTGTTGCAAATGCATTTCCTGCATAAATTGGTCTTAGGAAAGTATCAGTTGATATTACTTTTATAATATCACTTACTTGAGATGTATCTAATAGTGCCGCAATTCTTGGCATTAAATTTTTACCAAAAGTATTAGCTGAACAAATAATATGGGAATAGTTTTCTGAATTTTTAATTACTACTGGAGTAAAATTTTCAGGTAAATAATTCTCATAAATTACATCGTCTACATGAATTACTTTTTTTACATTAGGAATCTCAGATATTGATTTTGCTACTGCTTCACAAGAATATCCTATTACTAAAACGTGTAAATCTTGATCAATTTGCGATGCCGCTGTAATAGCGTTTAAAGTAAATGGTTTAATTTCTTTATTATTATGTTCTGCTATTAGTAGTGCTGACATTATATTACTTTTGCCTCATTTTTTAATTTTTGAACAAGTTCTTCAACGCTAGCTACTTTAATTCCTGCTTTTCTTTTTGGTGGTTCTTCAACTCTAATTTGTTCTATTCTTGGTTTTGTATCGACTCCTAGATCAGAAGCATTAATTTGTTCTAAAGGTTTTTTCTTTGCTTTCATTATATTTGGTAATGAAGCATACCTTGGCTCATTTAATCTTAGATCACATGTTACTATTGAAGGTATATTTGTCTCAATAGTTTCTAAACCTTCGTCAACCTCTCTTGTAACTTCTAAAGATTTATCTTTAACTTCTATTTTTGATGCAAATGTTGCTTGCGGCCAGTTAAGTAACGCAGCCAACATTTGACCAGTTTGATTGCAATCATCGTCAATTGCTTGTTTTCCCATAAATACTAAATCAGGTTTTTCTTTTTCTACTATCTTCTGTAAAATTTTTGAAACAGCTAACGGTTCAATTATTCCATCAACTTTAACATGAATTCCTTTGTCAGCTCCTACAGCTAAAGCTTTTCTAACAGTCTCTTGTGCTTTATCATCACCAATTGTAACTGCAACAACCTCTTTAGCTTTACCTGACTCTTTTATTTTAACAGCTTCTTCAATTGCATTGTCATCTGGAGGATTAGTTGACATTTTGACATTGTCTGTCACAACGCCTGTGCCATCTTCTTTAACTCTTACTTGTACGTTGTAATCAATAACTCTTTTAACTGCTACTAATATTTTCATTATGCTCTCAGTAAATCATTTTTTGGATCGTAAGGACTTTCATCTAAAATAGCATCATACATTTTTCCAAGAATATCAATTTTCAATTTTTGTCCTGTTGTCGCAACTTCAGGCTTAACCATTCCTAAAGCAATAGATTTATTTAATCTAAATCCAAAATCACCACCTGTTGCTCTACCAACAACTTTATTATTATCATATATGGGATTGTTACCAAGTACGTCAGCATCTGTTACATTGTGAACCT
>CABZXL010000016.1 GCA_902529715.1 uncultured Pelagibacteraceae bacterium
AATCTTTTAATTAAATCTAAAATTTGTGATTGTATTGAAACATCAAGAGCAGTAGTTGGTTCATCAGCAATAAGAAGTTCAGGTTCACAACAAAGAGCTAGTGAAATAACCACTCTTTGCCTCATACCTCCTGAAAACTGATGAGGATAATTATTAAATCTAGTTTCAGCATCTTTTATTCCAACTTCCTTTAACAAGTTAATAGCCTTATTTTTTGCTTCTTCTGCATTTAATTTTAAATGAGTTTGAATTGTTTCAATTAATTGTTCACCTATTGTAAGAATAGGATTTAAAGACGTTTGAGGATCTTGGAAAATAAGACCTATTTTTTTTCCTCTTAATTTAAGAATATTCTCTGGATTTTCATGAATATCAGTTCCATCTAAAATTATTGATCCACCAGATATTTTGCCAGGCTCATCTATAAGATTAATTATTGCATTGCCAACTGTACTTTTTCCTGATCCAGATTCTCCTACTAAGCCAAGTATTTCACCTTTTTCAACATTTATATTTACTTTTTTTGCTGCATAAACTGTTTCTCTTCGCATTTCATAGTTAACACTTAAATTATTTATTTTTAAAAATGTCATTAGTTAAGTTTTGGATTAAGAGTATCTCTCATCCAATCTCCTAAAAGGTTAATTGAAAATGCTAATATTACTAAAAATATAGCTGGAAAAAATGTAATCCACCATTCACCAGAAAATAAAAAATCATTACCTAATCTAATTAATGTTCCTAACGAAGGTGTTGTAGGAGGAACGCCTACTCCTAAAAAACTTAAAGTTGCTTCAGCTATTATTGCAAGTGCAAGTCCTATTGTTCCAATTACTAGAATTGGTCTCATTATATTCGGCAAAATATGTTTAAGCATAATAATTATATTTGAAACACCAATAATTGTTGAAGCAGAAACATAATCTTTATTTTTTTCTACCAAAGTCGCAGCTCTTGAAACTCTTGCAAACTGAGGCCATTCCGAAATTCCGATTGCAAAAATTAAAACATAGATTGCCATTTCATCGTGTAATTCTCTTGAAATAATTCCACGTGCAATTCCATCAACCAAAAGAGCCATTAAAATACTTGGTACCGTTAACTGCACATCTGTTAATCTCATAACAATCATTTCATATTTTCCACCAAAATATCCTGCACTTAGTCCTAAACCTACTCCTAAAATTAAAGCAAATATAACTGCCGAAAAACCTACAATTAAAGATATTCGTGATCCATAAAGAATTGTTGCTAACATATCTCTACCTTGGCCGTCAGTTCCTAAAATAAATTTAGCAAGACCTTCCTCTGTCCACGAAGGTGGAGTAAATGCATCCATTAAAGATAATGATGATGGATCGAATGGATTATATGGTGTTACTAATTCAACAAAAAAAGAGCAAAAGAAAATAATAATTAATATTAAAGTAGAAAGTACAGCGGTAGGTGATTTTATAAAGCTAAAATAAATATCACTATCTTTAATTCTATTAAATAATCTTAAATTTTTATTATCCACTTACTGCCTCCGCTTTAACTCTAATTCTTGGGTCAATGAAGTAATATAAAATATCTACAATGAAATTTATCATTACAAAAACAAATGCTATAAAGACCAAGTACGCAGACATAATTGGTATATCTACGAATTGAACAGCTTGGATGAATAAAAATCCCATACCTGGCCATTGAAAAACAGTTTCTGTAATTATTGAAAATGCAATTAAGGTTCCAATGTTTATTCCGGCAATTGTTATTACAGGTATTAATCCATTTTTTAATGCATGTTTATAATGAATACTTTTTTCACTTATTCCTCTTGCTCTTGCAAATTTAATATAATCTGTTTGCAATATTTCCATCATTTCTGCTCGAACAAGTCTAATGATGTAAGTCATTTGAAAAAGGCTGAGAGTTACGGAAGGAAGAATTATTGCCTTTAAGCCAGATAAGGTTAAAAAACCTGTGGTCCAATACCCAATATTAACAACTTCTCCTCTACCAAAAGATGGTAATATTCCTAAAATTACTGCAAAAAGATAAATAAATAATATACCTATTACAAATGTGGGGAGCGAGACTCCCAACAAAGAAATAGCTAATATTATATCACTCAAAAAACCTTTCCTATTTATGCCGGTATAAACGCCTAATAAAGTTCCAGATACTAGAGCGATTAAAGCTGAGATTAAAACAAGCTCGATTGTTGCTGGTAGTCTTTCAGAAATTAATTCAGAAACTGGCCTCTTTAATTGATATGATATACCAAAATTTCCTTTAGCAGCATTTCCTACAAATCTTGTAAATTGAATATATATAGGATCTGTTAATCCTAAAGTTTCTCTAAGTTCTGCTCTTTCTTCGTCTGATGTTTCTTCGCCAACCATATTATTAATTGGATCTCCTACAAAGTTAAATAGTGAAAAAGAAACAAAGGCAACGACAAGCATCACCATTGCTGACTGTATCAGGCGCTTAAAAAAATATTTAATCAACTTATGAAAATTTTACTTACAAGCCCTTTTTTATAAAAGGGCTTGTAAAAGATTAATTTATCTTACGTTAGAAAAACGGAATAACGGTTCATTATTCGGTCTTATAGGAACATCAACACTTCTTTTTGATGCCCAAGAAATTACTTGGTGGTGTAAAGGTAGATAAGCAATGTTATCTTTTACAATTTTCCAAGCATTTGCTATTGCAGCATTTCTTTTATCTAGATCAACTTCACCTTCCATTACTCTAATTGCAGCATCAACTTCAGCATCACTGAAGTTAACTTTATTCCAGCTTGCGCCAGATTCATATAAGTAATGAAATACATAGTGACTGTCTAAAGTAGGAACACCCCAACCTAGCATATAAAAGTCTCCTTGGTTGTCTTTAAGTTCCTTAAAGTGTTTACTTTTAGTTTGAGCAAATAAACTTACATTAACACCAATTTTCCCTAACATTCCAACAACAGCTGTGCAAATTGCTTCGTCGTTTACATATCTGTCATTAGGACATCTTAGCTCTACTTCAAAACCATCAGGATAACCCGCATCAGCTAATAACTGTTTTGCAGCATCAACATCATAAGGTAATCTTTCGTCAAGTTCTTTAGTGTATCCAGTAACTCCTGGAAATGTAATTATTCCAGCAGGCTCACTTTGACCTCTCATAACTTTTTTCTTAATCGCCTCTATATCAATTGCTTGATAAAGTGCTTGTCTAACCTCTTTTTTCTTAAATGGGTTATCACCAGTATTACCAGTTCTAAGTTGGTCAGCAGCTTGGTCCATTCCTAAAAAGATTGTACGCATCTGTGGTGTGCTTTGAACTTTATGTGCGCCGGAAGATCTAATACGATCTAAGTCTTGAACCGGAGCATCTGTAACAACATCTAACTCTCCAGATAATAATGCAGCAACTCTTGTTGCAGCATTCTTAATTGGAAGCAAGTGTATTTCAGTTAAATTATGTTCAACATCACCCCACCATTTACTATTTTTTTTAAAAACAGTTTTTGTATTAGGTTCTCTTAAAGTAATTTTAAATGGACCAGTTCCCATTGAATTGGTTGCAGAAAATGTTTCCTGTCCTGCATCCCAATTTTGTGGAGCCATTGCAAAATTTTCTTCACACCATTTTTTAGACATTACAAAGATATTTGACAATTGGTTCAAAAGAATTGGATTTGGTTCTCTAGTTTGAATCTCAACTGTATAATCATCAAGAGCTTTTACAGAAGTAATAGTACTTATATACTCTTTAAAGTCTGATGTACGTTGTTGAGCTCTTAATATACTAAACACAACATCTTCTGACGTCATTGGTGTTCCATTGCTGAATTTTACATCTTTCCTAAGATTAAAAACCCATGTTGTTGGATTTGTAGCTTTCCAATCCGTAGCTAGTTGTGGTCCAATAGACATATCTAATCCTCTTGTTACAAGAGCCTCATAAATTTGTCTTGATACCATTGTTGTTGGTCCTTCATTTTGAGCATGTGGATCAAGTGTTAAACTATCACCTTGCATTGACCATTTAATTGTTTTTGCAAATGATTGTGTTGTTGAAAAAACAAAAAAAACTGCGATCAAAAATTTGACCAAATTTTTATATTTCATTTCCCCTCCTAATTATTTAATCTAAAAATCTAGCTTAATAATTGAAGAAACTAAAGAAGAATTATTGCACTAATTTTTTGAAATTTTCATATAAAATTTTAGAATATTCATTCATACTAGACATATGAATTTGAGAATCCTTGTCAAATTTATCTAATGCTCCTTTTCCAAGCTGTTTTTCTAAAGCAGATTTATATTCAGGAACACATCCCCATTCGCCAACTGTGGTTTTTTTAATTTCTATATGAAATTGGATTCCATAAGCATGATTTTTATACTTAAAGATTTGATATTTTGTTTCTGGAGATGAAGCAATTAAAGTTATGTCTTTATTTTTTTCTAATTCTTGAACTTCATAAGAGTGCCACTGAAGTGATTTAATTTTTTCTGGAAATTTAGAAAACAATAAATCATTTTTTTTATTTTCTGAAAAATTTATATCCAGCATTCCAATTTCAGGGTTTTTAGATTTTACAACTTTGCCTCCTGTGACTTCTCCTAACAATTGACATCCTAAACAAAATCCCAGGTAAGGTTTTTTTAAAAAAACAACAAATTCATTAATTGCTTTTTTTTCTTCAATTAACCATGGATAATCTTTTTCCATCCAGGTATCCATTGGACCACCCATACAAAACATTGCATCAAACTTTGATAGATCAGATGGTATTTTTTGACCTTCATCTAACTCGATAGTAGTTAATTCAGCACCATCCTTAATCATTAAATCTTTAATGTATCCAGGATCTTCTATGCTTATATGTTGTAAAATAATTACTTTCATTATTTAAAGCGCTGGCTTTAAAAGTTTTAACATTTTTTTGTGTATAGTTTTATTTGCTGAAACTAAAATGCTACCTCCATGTTTAGCTTCTCCATTCTTCCAGTTAGTTACTACTCCACCTGCTGCAGAAATTATTGGAATTAGAGCATGCACATCCCATATTTTATTTTGACATTGAAGAACAATATCAATTTTTCCTTCACAAAAATGAGCATAGCTCAATGCATCAAAACATGGAAATTGCATAAGTTTTAAAACTTTAGGAATTTTACTTTGTTTCTTTAATGAAAGCCAACCATGAAACGCTCCTGCAACTTTAATATTTTTAAAAGTAACTTTTTTATTTACCGAGAGTTTTCTTTTTTTTCCTCCCTCAATTACATAAGCATTATTTTTTGAAATATTTAAATAATACTTATTTAATTTTGGAAAATTAGCTAATCCAACTATTGGGTTTCCTTTATAATTTAATGCAATTAAATTGCTCCAGGTTGGATTGCCAATGACAAATGATCTAGTTCCATCAATTGGATCAATTACCCATGTAAAATCGCTTTTAGATTTTTTTCGACCAAATTCTTCACCTATAATCTCATGTTTTGGAAATTTCTTTTGAATTTTAGATCTTATAAATTTCTCAAAAGCTCTGTCTGCTTTAGTCACTGGGTCGTAACCTTTTCCTCTACTTTTGTTTATAGGTTTAAAGGGCTTGTTTAGCTTTAAATTATAAAACTTAGTCATGTCCCTTGCTAATCGATTTAAAAAATTAGCATAATATCTGAATTCTTTTTTGCTTAATTGATCCATGGCAACAATCACATACTATCTTATTTATCTTGATTAAAGCTAAATTTTAAATAATCCTCAAAAAATCTTATGAAAATTGAACTAAACGAAAATAAAGTTTTCTTTAATAATGGCGAATCAGTTCAAGAGATTCACCCTTTTTGGTTAAGGGAAAGAGTTGATGGAGATGAATTTTTGGACAAAGGCACACAACAAAGATTGTTTGATCCATCAACAATGAATGGGGAAATAATTATAAAAAAAGTTCAGATAAAAAATGGTTTTCTTGAAGTTGATTTTAATGATGGGGTAAACTCTAAACTTGATATAACTAAACTCGAAACTGAATTTTCAAATAAAGATACTGTAATTAAGTCAATTCCCAAAAAAAAATGGGACTCTACTTTAAAAAATATAAAAAATTTTGAATACAAAGAAGGT
This sequence comes from uncultured Pelagibacteraceae bacterium, assembly GCA_902529715.1. Taxonomy (GTDB): domain Bacteria; phylum Pseudomonadota; class Alphaproteobacteria; order Pelagibacterales; family Pelagibacteraceae; genus Pelagibacter. Next base: position 6,124 of record CABZXL010000016.1, read on the forward strand.
TTTTTTGAATCAAAAGAAATGTATGATTTATTAGTTTCATTTTATGAATTTGGTTTTGTTGTTGTAAAAAATGTCCCTACAGAAAATAATTATATTGTTAAATTTGCAAATTCAATTGGTAGTGTAAGAAGGACTAACTTTGGAGAACATTTCAATGTTAAATCTAAATCAAATCCAAATGATTTAGCTTATACAACATTACATTTAAGTCCACACACTGATAATCCTTACAGAAATCCAGTGCCTTGTATTCAGCTATTACATTGTATTGAAAATGAAGTTAAGGGAGGTTTTTCAACACTTGTAGACGGATATACTGTAACTGAAAATCTTAAAAAAGATAATCCTGAATTTTATAAAATTCTTTCCGAAGTAAAAGTTAGATTTAAATTTACTGACAAAAGCGTAATGTTAGAAGATTGGTCTGAATTAATTCATTTAGATGATAATAAAGAATTTAAGCAAGTAAGATTTAGTCCAAGGCTAGACTATGTGCCAGTGTTAGAAAAAAATAAATTAGATTTATATTATAAAGCAAGAAAAAAATTATCTGATTTATATAACTCCGAAAAAAATAGAATAGAATTTAAATTAACTCCAAAAGATCTTATGATGATGGATAATTATAGAGTTTTACATGGAAGAACTAAGTTTGATCCAAAAGAAGGAAAAAGATTTCTACAAGGTTGTTACATAGATTTTGATAGTACAGAAGGTAAATTAAGACATTTAAAAAGAAAATTTAAGCTTTGACGCTTCGAGATTCTTTAATTGCTGCCTTAGTTCCAATTTTTTTAGGATTTGGTTTTGTTATCGCAAAACCTGCTATGGAGTATTTACCTCCATTTTTGTTGATGGGGTTACGATTTACTTTTGTAGCATTACTTTTAGTTTGGTGGTTTCCAATACCAAGAGGTTATCTTAAAAAAATTTTTTTTGCTTCTCTAATAGCAAATACAATACAGTATAGTATCACTTACACTGGTTTAGATTTGATAGATGCTTCAGCAGCAGTTTTGCTTGTTCAAACTGAAGTTCCTTTCGGAGTTTTGTTTGCATACTTTATGCTTAAAGAAAAACCAACAGTCAGGGCTTTAATAGGAATAACTATTGCATTTATTGGTGTATATATTTTAACTGGATCACCTAATTTAGATGGTAAAGTTCTTGGTATATCATTAACTATTATAGGATCCGGTGTTTGGGCTTTAGGACAAGTTCTAGTAAAACCTCTAAGTAAAGAAATAAATCCATTAGCACTTGTTGCTTGGTTAGGTTTGTTTTCCGGACCAATACTAATAGGGCTTTCTGCAATATTTGATGGAAATACAATCGACTACTTTAAAAATGCAAGTTTTGAAAGTTGGATGATAGCAATTTACCTAGGATTTATCATGCAGCCAATAACTTATGGTTGTTTCTATTATGTTTTAAAAAGAAATCCATTATACAAAGTTCTACCAATAGTCACCATGGGTATACCTCCTACTGGATTATTAGCTGCAATTTTTCTTTTAGGGGAAGAGCCAACCAAAGAATTATTTATTGGAGGCGCTATAATTATAATTGGAGTGATCTTAATAGTATTTACTAAGCCAGAAAAAAAATAATTTTAAGTTATTTTACTTATTTGTTCTTCAGCTTTTTTTATTGATCCTTCATAATCTATTGACATTTGATCTGCTGAAATAGTCTGTATATTTTTAATACCAAAAAAATTTAATACGTGTATAAGCCAAGGACTTAAATAATCTTCTTTACTTCCTACCCTTGTTCCACCAGAAGTAATTACCAAGTAGACTTTTTTGCTTTCTAACAGTCCTATTTGTTTTCCATCTTCAGAATATTTAAAAGTTGATTTTACTCTAGCTGCAAGATCAGACCAAGCTTTTAGAGTTGCGGGTGGACCAAAATTATATATTGGTGTTGAAATTATTATAATATCACTTTCTTTCAATTCCTTTACTAATTTGTCAGATAGTTCAAACATTTTTTTATGTTGATCCGTTCTCTCATTTTCAGGTATAGACATTCCAGATTCTGTAAGACCAGCCACAAAAAGCATCTCGTCATCTAAATCTCTATAAATTACTTCGTCTTCTGATTTTTTAATTTTCTCTAGAAGTTTTTTTGCTAGTTCTCTTGAGGCAGATCCTTTTTTTCTAGCACTACAATCAATTTGATAAATTTTCATAATTAAGTTTTATCCAAAATTTTGCAAAAATGGAAAAATATTTAAAATATAATAACCCAAGGTCTGTAGTTGATTAGTTAAAATCAAAATACCTGTGATAAGCAAAATTATTCCACCAATTTTTGATACTAAATTAATATTCTTTTTAAAGTTTTTAGAAAATATCAAAAATCTCTGTATTAAGTATCCTGATAGAATAAACGGAATGGCTAAACCTAATGAGTAAAAAAATAATAGTAGTATTCCTTTATTAATACTCTCTTCTGTTGCTGCTAAAGCTAAAATAGAACCTAAAATCGGACCAATGCATGGAGTCCATCCAAAACCAAAAGCAGCTCCAATAAGTATAGGGCTAAATATATTTTTATTAGTATTTGCTTGAATTCTTTTTTCATAATTCAAAAACTTTAAATTTATTACGCCAATTATATGAAGTGAAAAAATAACAATAATAATTCCAGCTAATATTCTTAATTCAAAAGAATTTTGAAGTAATAATTGACCTAAAAAAGTTGATGCAGCTCCAAAAATTATAAAAACTATAGAAAAACCAACGGTAAATAAAATAATTGGTATTAAATTTATATTTTTTTTCTCAATTAATTCATTAAGTGAACTTCCTGAAACGTATGAAATATATCCTGGTATTAATGGTAATACACATGGTGATAAAAAACTAATAAGTCCAGCGCCAAAAGCAATAAGTAATTCAAACATATTTTATATTTTAAATGATTTAGAAACTATTCCTTTTGAGTTTGTTTTTATTTTAAATAAGGATCCAGAGAGACTAAATTTTTTAATTTCTTTTTTTTTCATTCCTTTTAATGCCGATGTTACAAAAAGTTCATCTTTATTAATTCCACCAAATGTACAATTTGTAATATTTTTTGCTGGCAATTTAATTTTATGTATTCTAGTTCCTTTTAGATTATAAACTGTAATACATCCACCGCCAAAATGACATACCCAAATATTTTTTTTATTATCTATTGTCATTCCATCGGGTGAACCATCTTTTTTGGAAAATTTTATAAATTTAGTTTTTTTAACTATTTTAAAATTTTTATTTATCTTAATTTTAAATATTATTTTTCTTCTACTATCAGTATGTAAAAAAGTATACTTATTAATAAATGCTGGTCCATTAGTTATATAGTAATTTGTATCAACTTTATGAAGAATTAATTTTTTGTCTAAGCAATATAAAGATCCATTTTTAATTTTTCTTTTTGAATTGTCCATTGTACCAAACCAAAGTCTCCCCTGGGAATCAGTCTTTCCATCATTTATTCGATTTAAAGGTTTGCTTTTTTCAATTTGGATGGATTTAATAATTTTTTTATTTTTTAAATTAACAAATCTAAGTTCTGATTTTAAACCAAGTATAAATATATTTTTTTTAATATGAGATAAAAAACCAATTTCTTTATTTACTTTTATAATTTTTTTTTTTTTAGTTTTTATATTAAAAGTTAAAATATTCTTTTTCTTAATATCAACAAAATATATAGAATTTTGTGGGGGTACCCATAAAGTTCCTTCTCCTAATATCGTTTTAGCTTTCCAAATTGCTTTAGGTTCTGATGTTAAAATTTTCAACTTATTCTGGCACCACTTTTGAATTTTGTTCACCTAAATTATCAATTGATAACCTCATTTTATCCCCCGGTTTAAGAAAAACTTGTGGTTTCATTCCCATTCCTACACCTGGAGGTGTGCCTGTTGTTATAATATCTCCTGTCTGCAAAGACATAAATTTACTTAAATAAGAAACAATAAAATTTACATTAAAAATCATAGTTTTTGAGTTGCCTGTTTGCATTCTTTTTCCGTTTACATCTAAACTTAAATTAAGATTATTAACATTAGAAATTTCATCTTTAGTAACTAAATATGGTCCTATTGGACCAAAAGTATCATTTGACTTTCCTTTAACCCATTGTCCCATTTTTTCAATTTGCCATTCTCTTTCACTAACATCATTAACTAAACAATAACCTAAAATATGATCTGGCGCTTCTGCTTCAGTTATATTTTTTAAATTTTTTCCAATAACAATACCTAACTCGACTTCCCAATCTAATTTTTTTGAATCTTTAGACATTTTAATATCATCGTTGGGTCCGTTAATTGAACTGGTTGCTTTCATAAAAACAATAGGTTCTGTTGGAATTTTTGCACCTGTTTCTTTTGCGTGATCAGAATAGTTTAAACCTATAGCAACAAATTTTCCTGGTTTAGCTATACACGCACCAACCCTTTCTGATGTTGATAGTTCCGGCAAAGTTTCTAAATTAATTTTTGATAATTTATTAATTGATTCAAAATTTAAATTTTCAGGATTAAAATCTGCAATATGAGAACTAAGATCTCTGATTTTTGCATTTTTATCCAATGCTGCAGGTTTCTCTTTTCCAGTTAATCCAACTCTTAATAATTTCATTATAATTTTACAATTTTAATTTTTTCTAACTTTTTGTCAAAAAAATCAATAATATTTTGAGCTGTTTCAAGACTCATATTTTCTAAACACTCTTTAGTAAATGTTGCAGCATGAGGGCTTAGTAAAACTCTTTTATTCTTAAGCAAGGGATTGTTGATTTCTGGTGGTTCTGTTTCAAAAACATCTAAGCCAGCAAAAGAAATAACATTTTTATTTAAGGCATCATTTAAATCGTTCTCATTTATTATGCCACCTCTTGAAATATTTATAATTATTGCATTTTTTTTCATTAATGAGATTTCCTTATGTGAAATCATATTTCTAGTTTTTTCTGTTAAAGGAACGCTCATTGAAAGTATATCTATTTCTTTTAATGCACTTTCTAGATTAACTATTTTTTCACCACCTAATAATTTTATATTTTTTTCATCAACATAAGGGTCGTAAACTAATACTTTCATATCAAAACCAAGACATTTTTTAATTAATTTTTTTCCAATACGACCAAAGCCAACAATTAATATTTTTTTGTCAAATAATTCAAAATTATCATCAATTTGTAAATGGATTGCTTTATGAAAACTTCCATCTCTTACCATTTTATCAAACATTTCGCGACCTTTATAAATATTTAAAATCATAAACATGATGTGCTCAGCAGGTGATGTTGATGTTGAATTATGTGTCACTAATAAAGTGATATTGTTTGCCTTTAAATAGTTTGTGTCTACATTATCATAACCTACGCCATGTCTTGCAATCACTTTTAAATTTTTGCAATTTTTTAGTACTTCAGAGTCTAGTTTTCCACGTCTTAAGGTTACTCCATCATACTTTGGTAATTCTTTTAAGAGATTTTCTTTTGATAAGTCTGTAATAATATCAACATTAAAATTTTTATGTGATTTTAATAATTCAATACCTTTAGAGTTCATGGTATCTATAATTCCAATCTTATAAATATCTAACTCCATGACTTAAAATTAATAAGTCTTTAACTTATTTTTATTAACTATATTTTTTAGTTTAGATACATCAAGCTTAGATGCAGTGGATAATGAGTTTTGATCAGTTCCAACTGATACAAAATTAAAACCAATATCAATCATTTTTTGTGCATACTCAGGAGTTCCGTTATGTATTCCCGCTGCTATATTATTTTTTTTAGCATGCTCTAATATCTCAACAATTTTTTTATATTGTGGACTTCCTTTTGGATTATCAAAACTTGGTTTTTCGCCTATAGCAAAACTTAAATCTGCTGGACCTATGTATATACCATCGACTCCAGGTGTGCTCATTATTTCATCTAATTTATCTAATGCTTCTTTTGTTTCTATCATTGCAATTTTTAAAATTTCTTCATTAGCAAAATCTGAGTAATCTTCTCCAGCATAAATTGATGCCCTGGTAGGCCCAAAACTTCTATAACCTTTTGGAGGATACATGCATGCTTGAACAAATCTTTCTGCCTCTAATCGGTTGCTTACCATTGGACAAATTACACCGTAGCATCCAGCATCCAATATTTTCATAATCTGACCTGGTTCATTCCAATTAACTCTTGCAAGTGGTGTAACATCTGTGGTTGATATTGCTTGAATCATTTCAAGAGCATTTGAATAATCAACCAATCCATGCTGCATATCAATTGTTAATGAATCCCATCCTTGATGGGCCATTAACTCTGCGGAAAAAGAACTTGGTATTTGTAACCAGCCATTAATGATAGGCTTGCCTTCCGATATCATCTTTTTTAATTTATTTTGTCTCAATTTTTTTAACCTTTAATGCCAAGGTGTGTGTATTTTATATTTAAATAATCTTTAATAGCCATTGAACCACCTTCTCTTCCATATCCGGTTTGTTTTATTCCTCCAAACGGTGCTTCTGCTATAGCTACTAGAGGAGTATTAACTGCAACAGTTCCTGTTTCCATTAGCTCAGAAGCTCTATGAGCTTGTTCCATTGAATTTGTGCATATGTAACTGCTAAGACCTAAATCGTTATTATTTGCTCTTTCAATTATTTCGTCAAATGATTTAAAAGATAGCATGGGTACCAATGGGCCAAATGGTTCTACTCTCATAATTGTAAAATCATCCTTTACATTGTCAAAGATCGTAGGTTCATAATAAAAACCTTTGTTAAAACCTGCTGGTCTCTTTCCACCTAATAATACTTTAGCACCTTCTTTTTTTGTTGTTTCAACTAATTCTTCTATTTCATTTAATCTTTTTTTTGTTGTTAAAGGACCAAGCTGAACAGTTGGATCCATACCATCACCTATTTTTAATTTTTTTGTTTTTTCTACAAACAAATTTACAAACTCCTCTTTTTTGCCTTCCTGGATGTAAAATCTGTTTGGGGAAATACAAACTTGTCCATTATTTCTAAATTTTGCAGCAATAGCCATATCGGTAGCTTTTTCTATATTTGCATCATCAAATACAATAAATGGTGCATGACCACTCAATTCCATAGTAACTCTTTGAACTTTTTCTGCGGCTTGTTTAAGAATTAATTTTCCAACCCTTGTTGATCCAGTTACTGAAATTTTTTTAATTATATCTGATGAAATTAATTGTTGTGCAATACTTGGAGGATCTCCAGATAATAAATTTACTACCCCAGGAGGAACTCCACATTCTCTACATATATCAATAAGTTCCATTACTGTACCAGGCGTTATAACATCTGGCTTAACTATTACTGAACATCCTGCTGCTAAAGCTGTTGAAATTTTTCTTGAAGATAAAACTAATGGAAAATTCCAAGGTGTAAGAGCTGCAACAACTCCTATTGGCTGATAATAAACATGCACTCTTGTATCTGCAAATCTACTTTCAACTGTTTGTCCATAAATTCTTTTTGTTTCTTCAGCGTTCCATTCAAAAATATCTGCTGCTCCACCAACTTCACCTTTAGCTTCTGCAAATGGTTTACCTACTTCAAGTGTCATCCATTTAGCCAATACATCTTGTTTTTCTCTCATCTTATCTGCTATTTTTCTAATAATGTAAGATCTTTGCCAAGGTGGTGTTTTCTTCCAAACTTCTAAACCTTTTTCAGCAGACTTTAACGCTTTATCTACATCAGCGGGTGTTGCTTTTGATGCGTGACCTATGACTTCTTCATTAGCTGGATTAATAACTTCATATGTTGATTTGTCAGACGACTGTTGCCATTTACCATCAATAAATTGTCCAAATTTTTCGTACATAGTTTTAAAATTTAACCTGAGGTTGATTATAAAAAATTAACAAAATTTTAACAAATATGTTTTAATGTTTCAAATAATAAAAGGAGAAATCAATGGCTAAATTTATAACATTAGGATGTTACACTGCAAAAGGTCTAGCTGGATTTGTAAGTAATCCAGGTACAGATAGAAAAGCAGCTACATCTGCATTAGCTGCTTCAGTTGGAGCAAAAGTGACTCGTTATGCTGGACTAAGAGGTAAGTATGATTTTATGGCAGAAATAGAAGGTACTTTTGAACAATGTGCTGCTGCTGCAATGACTGCAGTAGGAAGTGGGGCTGTTTCTGATTTTACAATTTTAGAAGATGTAGATCTGAATAAAATTGCTGAGACTGCTAAGAAAATGGCTTCAGGATATAAAGAACCTGGTAAATAAAAAATAAATATTTAACTTCCAGTTTGATTAAGCTGGAAGTTAACTATTTTCATATAAAATTGGAAACATTTCACCACCTAGTGGATCGCCATTTTTATACCCAGCATCTTGCATGGCTTTTCTATAATTATAACTAGTCCAATCTCCAATATAGCTTATTTTTGTATCTTCTTTTGCAACTCTTAAAGTATAACGGCTCAATGTTTTGTTTGGTATAGACGGACTAATAGCACCATGAAGTGTTCTCATGTCAAAAATTACACAATCTCCTAAATCACAATCCCAATTTAAAAATTCATATTTATCTTTATTTCCCAAAATATCTGGTGGT
>CABZXL010000017.1 GCA_902529715.1 uncultured Pelagibacteraceae bacterium
CAAAATATCTAAAAGAAAAAAAGGTATTAACTTATTTATTAAATCTAATCTAGCATTAAAGTCAAAAGATTTGGGCGTGTCTATATCATGTGATGGTGTTTGCTTAACCCTTATATCAAAGAAAAATAAAATTCTAGAATTTTACTTATCAAATGAAACATTACATAGAAGTAAATTTAAAAAAATTAACAAGGGAGACGCTATTAACCTAGAGCTTCCACTTAAAAAAGGTCAAAAAATATCAGGCCATATATGCCAAGGACATGTAGATTATGTTTCACAGGTTAAAAAAATTAAATTAATTGATAAATCTTATCAAATGGAATTTTCAGCAAATAGCAATCAAAAGAAAAGTTTAATTGAAAAAGCATCAATATTAATTAATGGAGTATCATTAACGATTTCTAAAATTACTAAAAATGGTTTCGAGGCATGGATAATACCTCATACATATAAATTAACTAATTTATCTAAATTAAAAATGAATAGTTTAGTAAATATTGAAATTGATATTTTATCAAAATATGTCAAAAAATATTTTAATGAAAAATAAAAAATTTAGTTCTATAGAATCTATAATTAAAATAGCAAAAAAAGGTGGCATGTATATTTTGGTTGATGATGAAAATAGAGAAAACGAAGGTGATTTAGTTTTTTGTTCATCTGATGTTAATCCAAAAAAAGTTAATTTTATGGCTAAATATGGAAGAGGTTTAATTTGCTTAACTTTAGATAGCATTCAAGCAAAAAAATTAGGATTGTCATACATGTCTCCAATTAATGAGTCTAGAAACCAAACTGCTTTTACAATCTCTATAGAAGCAAAAAAAGGTGTAACAACCGGTATATCAGCTCAGGACAGATCTAGAACAATTAAAGTTGCTACAAAAAAAAATGTTTTAAAAAAAGATATTGTATCTCCTGGCCATGTTTTTCCTATAATTTCAAAAGATGGAGGAGTGTTAGTTAGAGCAGGTCATACAGAAGCATCAGTAGATATCTCTAAGCTAGCTAAAAAAAATACTTCAGCAGTAATTTGTGAAATTATGGATGAAGATGGAACCATGGCTTCTGGTGAAAAATTACATAATTTTGCAAAAAAACATAAGTTAAAAATTGGTAGAATTGATGACCTTATTGCTTATAGATTAAAGAAAGAAAAATTAATTAAACTTAAAAAAAAATCTAATATAGAAGTTAAAGGAAAAAAATATTTAATAAGAATATATGAAAATTTATTAGATGGTTCTGAGCACTTCGCACTTATAAAAGGAAAAATTAAAAGTGGAATTGTTCCTCGTGTTAGAGTTATTTCATCAAATGTCGTTCAAAATTACTTGTTAAATCAAAATTTACCAAATTCTTTTAACAACACTCTAAATCATTTCAAAAAATACAATAATTGTGTTTTAATATTTATAAGAGATACTAATTTAAAATCTGTTACACAGACTTTACGTGACTATAAAAGCAAAGATTTTTATAAAAAAGGAAAGGATAAATTAATCAAGAACTATGGTATAGGAGCACAGATTATTAAATCTTTAAAGATTAAAAATATGATATTAGTTACGAGATCCAGAAAAAAAGTTGTTGGCCTTGACGGTTATGGAATTAAAATTACAAAGCAGGAAATAATTAAATGAAAAAAATATTAATTGTATTAGCTGATTATTATGAGGATATATCTTTATCATTATTAAAAAGTGCGAAAAATGATTTAAGTAATTTTTCTTTAAAAGTAGTTAGAGTTCCAGGTGTTTTTGAAATTCCTATTACTATTTCAAAAAATATAAAAAAATTTGATGCTTTTTTAGCTTTAGGCTGTGTTATAAAAGGTGAAACACCTCATTTTGACTTCATTTCAAGTGCATCAACACAGTCTATAATGAATCTTGCTGTTGAAAGTAAAAAACCAATAGGTAACGGTATTATAACTTGCTTAAATATGAAACAAGCAAAGGCTAGAGGAAAAAAAGGAAAAGAAGCAGCTAGAGCTGTAATTTCAGTACTATCTCAATAATTATGACTTTACAATATAGTCCAAAAAACAACCCAAGAGTTATAGTAATCCAAAAACTTTATGGAAAATATTTTAATGAAGATGAAAATTTATCTTTTCCTAAACATAGATTTAAAAAATTTATTAAAGATGTAGTTAATGGAACTATCGAAAGAGATGATGTAATTAGTGATGAAATATCAAATCATCTTAACGCAGATTTAGATTTAAAAAAGTTAGATAAAGTTTTTCAAGTTATTGTCAAAAGTGCTATATTTGAGTTTTTATACAAGCCAAAAATATCTTCAAAAATTATTATAAATGAGTACTTAAAAGCTTCAAATTTTTTTATAGAAGTTGAACAAACTAAATACTTAAATGCATTGTTGGATAAAATATCAAAGAAAATAAGAAATTCTAATGGATGAATTTGAATTAATAAAAAATTATTTTCAGAAAATCTCTATTAACAACCCCAGCGCAAAAGATTTAAATGACGATGTATTTTTCGATAAGAACAAAAAACTAGTAGTGTCCATCGATACTTATAATGAAGGCGTCCATTTTCCTAATTTTAAATATCCAAACTTAGTAATAAAAAAAATTATAAGATCTTCAATTTCTGATTTAATAGCTAAAGGAGTTAAACCTGAATATTATTTTATTTCTGGTAGTGGAAATAAAAATAAATTTACAAAAAAAAACTTAAAAATAATTTCAAAATCATTAAATCAAGAACAAAAAAAATATAATTTAAAATTGTCAGGTGGAGACACTACAAATTTTAATAAAGTTTCATTTTCTATAGTAAGTATTGGTTTTTCAAAAAAAATTGTTCAAAGAAACAATGCAAGATTAAATGATGATATATATGTTACAGGAAATATTGGTGATAGTTTTATTGGACTGAAAGCAATCAAAAACAATATTAAAATTAATGCAAAATTAAAAAATTATTTTATTAATCAATTTTATTGTCCAAATTTACCTTATAAAATTTATAAGGAAATACATAAATTTGCCAATACATCTATTGATATTTCAGATGGTTTAATCACAGATATGAATAAACTTATTAATAAGCAAAAATTATCATTTGAAATTAATGTTAATAAAATTCCAACTTCCAAAAAATTAGAATTTTACTTAAAAAAATTTAAAAAATTAAGAACTCAATATCTATTTAATGGAGACGATTATCAAATATTATTTACAGCTCCTCAAAAGAAACGATTACTAATTAAGTCAGTTGGAAAAAGAATGAATCAAAAATTTACAATAATTGGTAAAATAAATAATAGTTATAAAAAAAATTCCATAAAACTGGACAATAAGCCTCTAAATATTAGCAAATTTAAAGGTTATTCACACAAGTTTTAATAAGTTAAATATTGCCTTTTATTTCTTTTTTTGTAATGTCCGATTTTTAATATTAACTAATTAACTAACAATTAAAGGATTTATGGAAGCTTCAGCATCAAATATACTTCAGCTTATTATTTTGGCAGGTTTATTGTCAATCGTTTACGGTTTTTTTACAGGTAAAAATATTTTAAGTTCTAGCCCTGGAAACAGCAAGATGCAAGAAATAGCTTCCGCGATTCAAGTTGGAGCTAAAGCTTACTTAAATAGGCAATATAAAACTATTGCGATAGTAGGTGTGGTTGTTTTAGTAATAATTAGTTTTTCATTTAGTATTTTAGTTGGACTAGGTTATTTAATTGGAGCAGCATTATCTGGAATTGCCGGCTATGTTGGTATGCTTGTATCAGTTCAAGCAAATGTTAGAACTGCAGAAGCTTCAAGAAAAGGATTATCACAAGGACTTTCAATTGCATTTAAATCTGGCGCAGTAACAGGAATGTTGGTTGCTGGATTGGCACTTTTAGCAATTGCAGTCTATTATTATTTATTATTATCTTATGGTGTTGATGAAAGAGAAATTGTAAATGCTTTAGTAGCATTAGGATTTGGTGCATCACTAATCTCAATTTTTGCAAGACTTGGTGGTGGTATTTTTACGAAGGGAGCAGATGTTGGCGCAGATTTAGTTGGAAAAGTAGAGGCTGGAATTCCAGAAGATGACCCAAGAAATCCAGCTGTTATAGCAGATAACGTTGGAGATAATGTAGGAGATTGTGCTGGTATGGCTGCTGATTTATTCGAAACTTATGCGGTAACAATAGTTGCTACAATGGTTTTATCCTCAATATTTTTTCATGGCGACCTTAATATGATGGTTTATCCTTTATCTATTGGTGGTGCGTGCATATTAACATCTATTATTGGAACATTTTTTGTAAAATTGGGTAAATCTAAAAATATAATGGCTGCTTTATACAAAGGATTTATTGTTACAGCTATAACATCGTTAATAATTTTATATCCAATTACTGATTACGTTTTAGGATTAGAAAATACTTATACTATTTCTAATAAATCATTCACAGGAATGAGTTTATATATTTGTGGTGTAATAGGTTTGGTTATAACAGGTTTATTAATATGGGTAACTGAATATTATACAGGTACAAATTATAGACCAGTTAAAAGTGTTGCTTCATCATCAACAACAGGACATGGTACTAACGTAATTCAAGGCTTAGCTGTTTCGATGGAAGCTACTGCTATTCCAGCTTTAATTATTGTTGGTGGAATTTTATTAACAAATTATATAGCTGGACTTTTTGGTATAGCAATTGCCGTAACAACAATGTTAGCATTAGCGGGAATGGTAGTTGCTTTAGATGCATACGGTCCTGTAACAGACAATGCAGGTGGAATTGCTGAAATGTCAAATTTACCTAAAAATGTAAGAAAAACTACCGATGCATTAGATGCAGTAGGAAATACAACTAAAGCTGTTACAAAAGGTTATGCAATTGGATCAGCGGGATTGGGAGCATTGGTTTTATTTGCTGCTTACACAGAAGATATTAAACACTTTTCTAAAGTTGCAGGATCTAACCTAGAAGGTATCGTTGTAACATTTGATTTATCAAATCCATTTGTGGTAGTTGGATTATTAGTAGGTGGTATGCTTCCATATTTATTTGGTTCAATGGGCATGCAAGCAGTAGGAAGAGCAGGTGGGGCTGTAGTTGTGGAAGTAAGAAGACAATTTAAAAAAATTCCAGGTATTATGAAAAGAAAAGCAAAGCCTGACTATGGAAAGTTGGTAGATTTATTAACAAAAGCGGCTATAAAAGAAATGATAGTTCCATCCTTACTACCGGTATTATCTCCGATTGTTTTGTATTTATTTATTTTACCTATAGGAGGTCAAGTTGCTGCCCTATCTTCTGTTGGAGCAATGTTATTAGGAGTAATTATTACAGGATTATTTGTTGCAATATCAATGACTGCAGGAGGAGGAGCCTGGGATAACGCAAAGAAATATATAGAAGATGGAAATTTTGGTGGAAAAGGCTCTGAGGCACACAAAGCCGCTGTAACTGGAGATACCGTAGGTGACCCTTATAAAGACACAGCAGGACCAGCGGTTAATCCAATGATAAAAATTACAAATATTGTTGCGCTCTTACTTCTAGCAGTTATTGCGGGTTAATTTTTTTTAGATCTAGTTCTTTTAACTGGTGCATTTACTTTTTCTCTTAGACTAGTAAGCACACCATGAATGTATGAGTCTTTTTGGTATTTTTTTTCAGTTTTATTTTTAGAAAATTTGTATTTATTCATATTATTTAAATCATATATTTCCTTTTTTGCTAACAATCCTTTGTTATTTATTTCTAATATAACAACGTTATTTTTTATAGTTTTTTGATTTCCTAACTTAAATATAGAACTATTTGTTTTTTTTCTTTCTATATAAATCCAAATATTATTATCAAATGTACTTGTAGTTGAAGGAGGTCCAAATAAGCTTATTATATCATTTGAATTTGACTTGTTTACTTGTATTTTTTTAAATTTTTTTTCTAATGCAAGAACACCATGGTTATTCTTAACTTTATTTAATGAGCAACTTAATGTAAAAAAAAATAATAATATTAATATATATTTCATATGAATAATAATTTTCTTAATATCTACAATAATTTAATTAAATTAACTAGAAATAAATATATATTTGAAAATATATCAAATAAGGAAACATTTTCTGATAGATTAACAATATTTTTCTTTCATTTTGCTTTTTTTTTAAAAATTTATAAAAAGCAAACATCAAAAAAAAATCTTCAAAATCTCTATGATTTTATATTTAAGCAGATTGAATTGAGCATTAGAGAAATTGGTTATGGTGATGCTACAGTCAATAAAAAAATGAAATTATATGTAAATCTTATGTACTCAATTATAGACAAAGTCGAATTATGGGAAAAATTGAATTTAAGTGAAAAAACAAAATTCTTTTCAAATTTTATAGAAGTCAATAAAGAATCCTCTTTTTTTATAAATTATTTCAATAAATACGTAGATTATTTAACAAAAAAGTCTTTAAATTATTTTACAAAAGATGTAATAAGTCTTAAATTTTAAAAATGGCTGTACCAAAACGTAAAACTACTAGATCAAGAGCTGGAAAGAGAAGATCTCACATTAAATTTTCTTCAAAGAATATTATTGAAGATAAAAAATCAGGTGAATATCGGCTGTCTCATCATTTAGATTTAAAAACTGGTTTTTATAAAGGTCGACAAGTTTTAGACCCTAAAGAGTAATTTTCTAATGAAAAAAATGATTACAATTGCAGTAGATGCAATGGGAGGTGATAATTCACCACGTAAAATAATCGATGGAATTGAATTGCACCATAGTAAAAGTAATAATGTTTTTTATAAAATATTTGGAAATAAAAATGTTATTGATCCAATTTTACAAAAAAAAAATATAGATAAAAATATTTTTGATGTAATTCATACAGAAGATAAAATAGAAGGAGAAGATAGCGCTTTTGCTGCAGCAAAACGTGGAAAAAATACAAGTATGTGGCTTGCTATCGAAAGTGTAAAAAATAATTTATCCGATATAATTATCTCTGCAGGAAATACAGGTGCACTTTTGGTTATTGCAAAGATGAACTTGAGCATGATTGAAAATATAGATAAACCTGCTTTATCAGGTTTGTGGCCTAGCAAGAAAGGAATGAGCGTAGTTTTAGATTTAGGAGCAAATATTGAATGTAGTGATAAGAATTTAATAGACTTCTCTATAATGGGTTCATCTTTACTCAAATCATTATATCCAGAAGAAAAACCAAAAGTAGCCTTATTAAATATTGGATCTGAAGAAATTAAAGGTAATGAAGTCATCAAAGAAACATATAAAAAATTAAATCAAATAATTAATGAAGATTTTGAATTTAAAGGATTTATCGAAGGAAGCCATATAATGGACGGAGATGTAAATGTTGTAGTTGCAGATGGCTTTACAGGAAACATAGCTCTAAAAACTGCCGAAGGTACAGCCAACTTTATAACAAGTGAACTAAAACAAGCTATGAAAAGTTCTATATTTGGAAAAATTGGATCATTAATTTCTAAAAACAGCTTAAAAAAATTTAAAAAAAAATTAGATCCCAGACTTTATAATGGTGCTATTTTGTTAGGTCTAAATTCACCAGTAATTAAAAGTCATGGAGGAACAGATTATATAGGTTTTGCAAATTCTCTAACAGTTTGCGAAAAAATTGCTAAAAATAACTTAATAGATAAAATAAAGAATAGTATAAATTGATTTATGAGAATTAACTTAACAAAACAAGAAATTGTTAATTCTATATATATGCAAATAGGATACTCAAAAAATATAGCAGAGAATTTATTAGAGGATTTTTTTGATATAATTTTAAATAGTTTAAAGAAAAATGATAAAGTCAAAATTGCAAAGTTTGGAACTTTTGAAGTGAGATTTAAAAAAAGTAGAATTGGAAGAAATCCTAAAACTAAAGAAAAAAAAATTATTACTGAAAGAAAAGTAATTTTGTTTAAACCTTCAAAGGAATTAAAAAAAAAAATTAATAAAACTTATGAAGCAAAAGCTTGATATTGCCTATAAATCAATTGGAGAAGTTGCAAAAGATCTAAATCTTATTAATCGAAAAACTGGTAAACTTAATACACATACAATTAGATATTGGGAAAAAGAATTTAAACAAATTAAACCTAAAATATTCACTGGCAAAAGAAGATATTATGATCCAAAATCTATAGAAGTTATAAAAAAAATTAGATTTTTGTTAAAAGATAAAGGTTTTACTATTAATGGTGTTAAAAAATTCTTAATAAATGAAAGATCTTTTAATCTTGACGAAAATTCTAATATATCTATAAAGACTTCAAAAAATAATTTGAAAACTAAACTCGAAAAAATTTCAAATTTAGTGAAAGAAATTAAAAAATTAAGTTAATATGGCAAAAAAAACTCATGTTAAAGTAAGACTTGTACCAGAATCAAAACCAGATAGTCCTTTTTTCTATTATGTAAAAAAACCAGCTGGTGGTGAGAAGGCTAAAATAAAACTAAAAGCAAAAAAATATAATCCTTCTACTAGAAAACACGAAACGTTTGTAGAAAAAAAACTCCCTCCACATAGTAAGTAATTATTTTTTTTTAAAATTTCTTTTTTCGAAATCGATGTAAGAATAAATCATATTTTTCCAAATTCGTTTAGTTATCTTTGGATCAATTTTATTTTTTATGGATTTTTTTCTTATTTGATTAAGTATAAATCTTATTCTTTTTCTATCAATTATTTGGTTTTTGCTTTCTTTTAATTTAAGAACTTCTTTTACTAGATTTGTTCTTTTTTTTATTAATTTTATAAATGAATTGTCAAGTTTATCTAAACTTTTTCTCAATATGTTTAATTTTTTTTTATTATTTGGCGACATTTATTCAGTTGGATTAAAGTATAATTATTATATTTATTTAAATATGTACATAGAAAATAATATTATTAAAAATTATATTTCTTTTTGGTTATCTCTGATGTTTTGGGTTATTTCAATTATGATCATAGTTGGCGGTTTAACTCGCCTTACTGATTCTGGTTTATCTATAACAGAATGGCAACTTTTTTCTGGTTTTTTGCCACCTTTAAATAATGATGATTGGAATTATTATTTTAATTTATATAAAAAAATTCCAGAATTTACTGAACAAAATTATTCCATGACTATGCAAGAATTTAAAGTAATTTTTTGGTGGGAATGGGCTCATAGATTTTTGGGAAGACTCATCGGCATTTTATTCTTATTACCATTATTATTTTTTACTTTTAAGTTAGGAATTAAAAAGTTATTAAATTTATATATAATTTTTTTTCTAATTTGTTTTCAAGGTTTTATAGGTTGGTATATGGTTTCAAGTGGTTTAGTAGACAGAGTCGACGTGAGTCATTTTCGTTTATCTGTTCATTTAATAATTGCCTTTTTAATAATATCTTTAATCTTATGGAATTATCTTTCTTTAAAAATAAACAAAAATATTGATAATAAATTAAATTTCTTATTACCACTATTTTTTTTGTTTTTAATTTTTTGTCAAATTGTCATTGGAGCTTTTGTTTCAGGAATGGATGCTGGGCAAATTTATAATTCCTGGCCATTGATGGGCTCATCTTATTTTCCTGATGATAATAAAATAATTAACATTTTTAAACTTTCAGCTTTTAGCGATCCTTCACTAGTACAGTTTATGCATAGAAATTTAGCATATCTAATATTAGTATTTTATTTTTTTATATTAATTAAAGTTTATAGAGAGAAGTTAAATAATTTATTTTTGCCAATAAAAGTAGTTGGTTTTTTTTTAATTATTCAAATTTTTTTAGGTATACTAACTTTGATTTATGGTGCACAGATATATTTAGCATCTATGCACCAGTTAAGTTCAATATTCTTAGTTAGTTCTTCAGTTTATTTACTTTATCTAAATTCTAACCAACAGCTTTCAAGTTAGGCTTTCCCGATTGATTTAATGCTTGATCTAAATCTGCAATAATATCATCAGGATGTTCAATACCGATTGATAGCCTTACATAACCAGGTGTAACTCCAGCAGCTAATAGTTCCTCCTCAGTAAGTTGACTATGTGTTGTTGTAGCTGGATGTATAGCTAAACTTCTAGCATCACCTATGTTTGCAACGTGATAAAACATCTTTAATGACTCAATGAACTTTTTTCCTGCTTCAACGCCACCTTTAACCTCTATACCTACCAAAGCTCCATTGCCACCTTTGAAGTATTTTTTTGATCTAGCAGCTATTTCACCCTCATGAAGAGTAGGGTAAATGACTCTTTCAACATTTTTATGTTTTTTTAAAAAATCAACAGCTTTTTCAGCGTTGGAACAGTGTTGTTTCATTCGCAATGGCGCAGTTTCTAAGCCTTGGATAATACCCCAAGCATTATCTGGTGCTAATGGAGCTCCTAAATCTCTTAGTAAACAAACTCTTGCTCTTATTGCAAAAGATACATTTGCTCCAGTTAATTGAGGTACAACTTCACCCCATTTAGCTCCACCGTAACTCATGTCAGGTTCGTTAAAAAGTGGTTGTCTCTTTGGATCAGCTGTCCAGTCAAAATTTCCACCATCTACTAAACATCCACCTATTACCGTTCCATGACCTCCAATAAATTTAGTTAATGAATGTACAACAACAGCAGCCCCATGTTCTAAAGGTTTGCAAATAACTGGAGATGCTGTGTTATCCATTATTAATGGGATGTTGTGCTTTCTGCCAATATCCGACACCTCTTTTATTGGAAACACTCTAAGATAGGGATTTGGTAATGTTTCTGCATAAAAACATCTTGTTTTTTCATCTATAAGTTTTTCAAAATTTTTTGGATCAGCTGGATCAGCATACCTACATTCAATACCAAGTTTTTTTAATGTATGTGTAAATAAGTTAACTGTTCCACCATATAAATCTGTTGAACTAATAAAATTATCTCCAGATTGACATACATTCATAATAGCAAATGTAGAAGCAGCCTGACCTGAGCCAACAGTTAATGCAGCTAAACCACCTTCAAGTGCAGCAACTCTCTTTTCTAGCACATCATTTGTAGGATTCATTATTCTAGTATAAATATTACCAAACTCTTTAAGCGAAAATAAATTTGCAGCATGTCCCGTATCGTTAAATTGATAGGAAGTTGTTCTATATAAAGGCACTGCAACAGCTGTAGTAGCTGGATCGCTTCTATAATCACCACCGTGCAATGCTATTGTTTCTGGGTTTTTGCTCATTGTTATCTCCTTTTTTTTTATTATTTTCCTTTATGTAAGGAGCACAATCAAGCTTTAAATTTATTTATTTAGCTGGAAAATTAGCTGTAATGAAATTTTTTAATACTTTTAAAACTCTATCTGCTTCTTCGAGTAGCATCATATGTCCACAATTATCAATAATATCTACTTTGCTTCCTTCTATTAAATCAGCTAGTTTTTTTCCTTCTTTTACAGGACACATTTTATCATCTGTAGCGAGTATTGACAGCGTTGGGATTTTAATTTTTTTTGCTGCTTCAAATCCATTTTTATAATTATCGCAAGCTCTAAAATCTACTCCAAGAGTATCTTTTATAGTTCTTGATTTAGCCAACATTCCACCTGTGTTTATGTGATACAACCCAGGAACAGGGTGACCACCAAAATGACCTGCTGGACCATGCGCCCAATCCATCATTAAATCTACCGCTTTTGGATCTCCATTTTCAGCTAGAGCTAATAGATCTGGGTTCATAGGTATAGCTCCAGCACCACCCATTAAACTTAGTGTTTTAATTTTATCTGGATATCTTGCTGTGCATTCAATTGTAACTAAACAACCTTGAGAATGACCAACCAAGGATGCCTCTTTATATCCTACAGAATCTATTACACTGCTAATCCAATCAGCCATATCTTCAATAGATTTTAAGCTTTTACCGCTAGATAGCCCGTGACCAGGCAAATCTAATGCTAGAACACTATAACCATGAAACGCAAAATATCTAGTTTGAAGGACCCATGTCATATGGGTCAAACCACTACCGTGAACAAAAATAATTAATGGTTTATTTTTATCAAACGGACGTCCACCAGTAGAGGCGAATACCTCATGACCATTTACTTTAAATTTCATTGATTAGATACAAGTCTTGGTTTTCTAGCTGCTCTAAATCCAATTTCAAAATCATTTTTGATATCATCAATATCTTCAATACCAACAGATAATCTAATCATATCGTGAGACAAACCAGCAAATTTTAAAGTTGCTTCATCCATTTGAGAATGAGTTCCAGATGCTGGATGAATTACCAAAGTTCTGGTATCACCAACATTTGCAAGGTGTGAAGCAAGCTTTACATTATTTATAAATGCAACTCCTGCATCTTTTCCTCCTTTAATACCAAACGCAATCATTGATCCACGACCATTAGGCAATAATTTTTTTGCTAATTCATGATCAGGATGATCTGGAACACTTGGATGTGATACCCAAGCAACACTTTCATGACCTAATAAATACTTAACCATTTCCTCTGCATTGGAACAATGTTTTTTCATTCTTACTGATAAAGTTTCAATACCCTGCAATACATTCCAGGCATTTTGAGGACTTAAACAAGGACCAAAATCTCTCATGCCTTCAGCTCTTGCTTTCATTGTAAAAGCAGTTGGACCAAATTCTTCCGCAAAAGATAATCCGTGATAACCTTCGTACGGTTTTGTCATTGTAGGAAATTTATCATTTTGCATCCAATCAAAATTACCACCTTCAACTAAAATACCAGCCATTGAAGAACCATGTCCAGCCATCCATTTAGTTAAAGAATGAACCACTATATCAGCCCCATGTTCAAATGGTTTACAAAGATAAGGAGTTTGATAAGTAGCATCAACAATTAATGGAATACCGGCATCATGAGCAATTTTTGATACTTCTGGCATATTCATAAGTTCATTTCCAGGATTTCCAACTAACTCACCAAAAATACCTTTTGTATTTTTTTGAATTGCTTTTTTAAAACCTTCGGTGTCACGAGGTTTTACAAAAGTACATTTAATACCAAATTTTGGTAATGTTAATCTAAATAAATTTACAGTACCTCCATAAAGCTGAGATGACACAACAAGGTGATCTCCCGCTTCACATAAAGTCATTACAGTTAAAAATATTGCACTCATACCAGACGATGTAGCTAGAGCCGCTGTTCCACCTTCAAGAGATGCAACTCTCTCTTCTAAAACTCCAACTGTTGGATTTGAAATTCTGCTATATATATGTCCACCTCTTTCAAGATTAAAAAGAGCTGCCGCATGATCAACATCATCAAAAAGATATGAAGTAGTTTGATAAATTGGCACTTGTCTTGATCCTGCATTTTTGTGCGGTTGATAACCAGCATGTAAACTTAAAGTATCAAATTTATATGTTTTACTTTCCGGTCCTTTTTTATTTTTGTCACTCATGTACTTCTCCTATTATGTTATTATAAATTTAGTAAATTTACTCAGTTTACCCCACACTTAAACCATGCAATTACTATCAATATTAATATAATTTGACAATATTACCTTTTATAAGTATTAATCCCGCAATCATGACAAAATTTGTTAAAAATAGCGAGATACAAAGCGATTGGTATGAAATTGATGCAAAAAATGCCGTTGTAGGCAGATTAGCCACAGTTATTTCTAAAATAATTAGAGGAAAAAATAAAAATACTTACACTCCTCACATGGACAATGGTGATTTTGTAGTTGTAAAAAACATAGAATTAATCAAATTTACAGGTAAAAAATTTCAAAACAAAAAATACTATAGACACACAGGATACCCAGGAGGAATAAAAGAAACAACTCCTGAAAAACTTTTTGAAAAAAAACCAGGTGAAGCATTAAAACTAGCTGTAAAAAGAATGTTACCCGGTGGAGTTCTTGGAAGAAAGCAATTAACAAAATTGAAAATTTATTCTGGATCTGAACATCCACATTCAGCCCAAAATCCAAAATTAATAGATTTATCTAAATTAAACAGTAAAAATATTGCTAGAATTTAATATGGACGTATCATCAAACAAAGTTGAAAAAGTAAAGTTAGATTTTAAAGAAAGTAAGTATGCAACAGGAAAAAGAAAAACTTCTATTGCTAAAATTTGGTTAAAAAAAGGTTCAGGAAAAATTTATGTTAATGGAAAAAACTATCAAGATTATTTTAAAAGAGCTACACATAAAATGCAATTACTCAGACCTTTTGAAATTATAAACCAACCAACAAATTATGATGTTAGATGCAATGTAAAAGGTGGTGGACTAACAGGTCAAGTAGGCGCCATGGTACATGGTATTTCTAAAGCTTTATTAATGTTTGATATAGAACTAAAATCAACCTTAAAAAAAGAAAAACTAACCACTAGAGATTCTAGATCAGTTGAAAGAAAGAAATATGGTCATAGAAAAGCTAGAAGAAGTTTCCAATTTTCTAAAAGATAATTTCTTTTTTAACCTCAACTGTTATACTAAATTATGTTT
>CABZXL010000018.1 GCA_902529715.1 uncultured Pelagibacteraceae bacterium
AAGCAGGAGGAAAGGATACGAATCCTTGGATACACATTCCTGGTGGTTATTTTAAAACTATGCACAATCCTGAAACTGATTGGTGTTTTAATACAGAGAAAGAACCAAATTGTGATAATAGAGAAATGGTTTATCCGAGAGGCAAAACGTTAGGTGGAAGTTCATCAATAAATGGAATGCTCTATATAAGAGGACAATCAAATGATTATAATTATTGGAGACAACTAGGTAATGTAGGTTGGTCCTGGGAAGATGTATTACCTTATTTTAAAAAATCTGAAGATTTTCAATTTGGAGAAAATGAATTTCATGGTTCTGGCGGTCCAATTAAAGTTGAAAAAATTAGATCCACTTTTAAAGTATTAGATTTATTTTTAGAAGCCGCTGGAGAGTTTGGTTACAAAAAAACTGAAGATTTCAATACTGGTGACAATGAGGGAATGGGTTATTTTCCATTTACTGTAAAAAATGGCTTTAGATGTAGTACCGCAGTTGGCTATTTAAATCCTGTTAAAAAAAGAAAAAATTTAAAAATCATTACAAACGCACACATAAAAAAAATTAATTTTGAAAATAAAAAAGCAATAGGTGTAAATTATTGGATTAATAATGAATTATTTTCTGTAAAAGCTAATAAAGAAATAATTTTAAGTGCAGGGACAATAGGATCGCCACATATTTTACAGGCATCAGGGATTGGTCCTGGTAAGCTTTTAAAAGATAATAATATAGATATAATTAAAGATCATTCTGAAGTTGGTGCAAATCTTACAGATCATTTAATGTTAAGACCTGTTTATAAAATAAAAAATTTAGAAACATTAAATGATATTTATTACAGTATTCCAAAGAAAATATTAACTGGATTAAAATTCTTTTTATTTAGAAAAGGACCTTTAACGGTAGGTGCGAGCTATGCTTGTGGATTTATAAAAAGTGATCCTCATCTTGAAACCCCAAATTTACAATTCCATATATCACCAGCTAGTACTGATGTTCTAGGAAAAGCATCGCTACATAAGTTTCCAGCATTCACTCCAACTATAACTAATGTAAGACCAACAAGCAGAGGGTCAATAGAATTAAAATCTCCTGATACAAGAGTATCACCAAAAATTAAAATGAATTATTTATCAACGCAAGAAGATAGAGAAATAGCAGGAAAATCTTTAAAAATTGTTCGTAACATCGTAATGAATTCAAAAGCTTATAAAGAATATGAGCCTGAAGAATTAAGACCTGGTATTAATATTACTGATAATGAAACACTTGCTACAGAAGCTGGTAAGTTTGCTAATACCATATTTCATCCCGTTAGTACTTGCAGGATGGGTAAAGATGAAAAGGCAGTTGTAAGTGATAGGCTTATTGCGCACGGTTTATCTAATTTAAGAATTGTAGATGCATCAGTTATGCCTCACATAACATCAGGAAATACTAATGCACCAACTATTATGATTGCCGAAAAAGCAGCTGACATGATAATAGAGGATTGTAAATCATGAGCGAACAAATAATTATTTTTTCTCAAATTGTATTTATTGATCTAGTCTTAGCTGGTGATAATGCAATTATAATTGGAATGGTTGCTTCTCAATTTCCACCTGACCAAAGAAAAAAAATTATTTTTTGGGGAATTGGTGCAGCTGTAATTTTAAGAATTATATTAACTCTACTTACTGCTTATTTGCTACAAATAACAGGATTAAGATTAATTGGTGGTCTAGCACTGTTATATATCTGCTATAAACTTTATACTGATGTAATTAAAAAATCTTCAACAGATAATGAAAAAATAAATGTAGATAATTCTAGTTTTTGGAAAGCTATATGGACAGTTTTAATTGCAGATTTTACAATGAGTCTTGATAACGTATTAGGAGTTGCGGGAGCTGCGAAAGATCACTATGGGCTTCTTGTTTTTGGTCTAGTTTTATCGATAGCTTTGATGGCAACTGCTGCAACTTTAATATCTGGATGGATTAAAAAATATACTTGGATAGGTTGGATTGGATTATTCGCAATACTAGCAGTGGCAATTGAATTGATCTATACTGATTTAAAGCTATTCTTATAAAAATGTATTTAAAAAAATATAATCTAAAAAATAAATATGCACTAGTAACGGGAGCTGGCAAAGGTTTGGGTAGAGCTTGTTCGATTGCTCTTGCAGAAGCAGGATGTAATTTAATTATTGTTAGTAGAACAAAGAAGGACCTTGATGGTATTTCAAAAATTGCAAAAAAATTAAAAGTAAAATGTAAATCTTATACATGTGATGTTACAAATTATAATGAAATCAAAAATATAATTAATAAACAAACAAGAATTGATATTTTGGTTAATAATGCTGGAAATAATATCCCTGAACACTTTACAAAAGTTAAAACAAAAAATATGGAATATCTTGTTAAGGTTAATACTATAGCTACATTTAATATTGCCCAGTTATGTGCAATCAAAATGATGAAATTAAAAAATCGTAAAAAAGTTGGAGGCTCTATTATTAATATGACGTCTCAAATGGGCCATGTTGGAGGACCAATTAGAAGTGTCTATAATATGAATAAATGGGGCTTAGAAGGTTTGACAAAAGGTATGGCTGTAGATCTGGCAAAATACAATATAAGAGTAAATGCAGTGGCACCAACATTTGTAGTTACCCCAATGACAAAAAAATTTCTTAAAAACAAAAAATTTAAAAAAGAAACTTTAAATAACATTCCACTTGGTAGATTTGCAGAAATGTCAGAAATAGCATCCACTGTTGTTTTTTTGGCCTCTGACGCTGCTTCAATGATTCATGGAACTTCTATATTAGTAGATGGCGGATGGACTGCAAAATAATTAAATTTTTTTTATTAATTTTTTTTATTTCGTTTAAATCTTATGCTGTTGAGTTTAATGGTAAATTTATTCAAGGACATTACATCATAGGTAAAACTGATCCAAATTCTTCTGTCACCATAGATAAAATAAAAGTAAAAGTTTCCAAAGATGGATATTTTGCGTTTGGATTGGATAGAGAAAGAAAGTACGACGTTGTAATCAAAATTAAAAAAGATGGAAATACAAATAAAATTATTAAAAAAGTTCAAAAAAGAAAATATAACATCCAAAGAATTGATGGACTTGAAGAAAAAAAAGTAACTCCTCCTGAAGAGGTTTATGAAAGAATTAAAAATGAAAATAAACTTATCGCTAAAGCAAGAGAGATAAATTCTGATTTAGATTTTTTTAAGGATAAATTCATTTTACCACTAGAAAATGCAATAATCACTGGTGTCTATGGAAGCCAAAGAATATTAAATGGCAAACCGCGATGGCCACATTATGGAATTGATTTTGCTGGTGACCTTGGAACACCAATAAAAGCCATGGCTGATGGCATTGTTACATTAGCAGAAAAGGATTTATATTTTACAGGAGCAACATTAATTTTTGATCATGGACATGGGATCTCAACTTTATATATGCATTTAGATGAAATCTTTGTTGAAAAAGGTGATATCGTAAAACAAGGAGATGTCATTGGTACAGTTGGTTCAAGTGGTAGATCAACAGGTCCGCATTTGGACGTAAGATTAAATTGGTTTGGAACGAGACTAGATCCAGCAACTGTTTTGGATATAAACTAATGGGTCTTCATTTTTCAAAAGAAGAATTTGCATCAAGAAAATCAAAAGTTTTAAAATCAATGGAAGAACAAAATATAGATGCTCTACTTATGTTTAGACAAGAGTCTATGTATTGGTTAACTGGTTATGACACATTTGGTTATGTTTTTTTTCAAACTTTAATCCTAGATCAAAAAGGAAATGTTGTATTGTTAACTAGAGCGCCTGACTTAAGACAAGCACAAAACACATCCAATATAAAAGATATAAGAATATGGGTTGATAAAGATGGATCAAATCCAACTAATGATCTTAAAATTATTTTAGACGAATTAAATCTAAAGGGAAAAAAGCTAGGAATTGAATATGAAGCTTACGGACTTACAGGACGAAATGCACTAAAATTAAATAAATCTTTAGAAAATTACTGTTCAATAGAAGATCAATCAGAATTAATTACTAAATTAAGAGTAGTAAAATCAAAAGAAGAAATCGTTTATGTGAGAAAAGCTGCTGAGCTTGCAGACAAAGCTTTGGACGAAGCTTGGAAACATGCGAAAGCTGGAGTTAGTGAGTCTAAAATATTAGCTGAAATGAATAGAATTATATTTGAAGGAGGCGGAGACTATCCCGCAAATGAATTTATAATTGGTTCAGGAGATAATGCTTTACTTTGTAGGTATCAAGCAGAGAAAAAAATATTACAAAACACAGATCAATTAAGTATTGAATGGGCTGGTACTTATAGACATTATCATTCAGCAATGTTC
Source organism: uncultured Pelagibacteraceae bacterium (assembly GCA_902529715.1). Classification (GTDB taxonomy): domain Bacteria; phylum Pseudomonadota; class Alphaproteobacteria; order Pelagibacterales; family Pelagibacteraceae; genus Pelagibacter. Next base: position 4,388 of record CABZXL010000018.1, read on the forward strand.
AGAACTATGCCTATTGGTAAAGCAGACTCTAAACATCATAAAATGCATGATGCATGCCTTGAAGCATTAAAAAATTGTGAAAATAAATTAAAACCAGGAAATAATGTGGGTGAAGTTTTTGACGAACACGCAAAAACTTTTGATGATCTTGGATATAATAAATCAAGAATGAATGCCTGTGGGTATTCTTTAGGAAATACTTTTTCTCCAAATTGGATGGACTGGCCAATGCTTTATACTGGTAATCCTTATTTAATAAAACCAGGTAATATATTTTTTATGCATATGATTTTAATGGACTCTGAAAATCAATTAGCAATGAACTTAGGTGAAACATATCTTGTTACTGATAATGGAAATGAACGTTTAGGTAAGCAAAAATTAGATTTGGTTATTCTTTAATTAAGACTTTTTCTAATATCTTCTTCACATTGTTTCTGAACTAAATCTTTATCAAAATTAGTTGTGTTTTGTTTTTTAGCTAAAACACAGGCAGAGATTGCTTTATTAATATTAAAATCTCTATAATTATGTCTAGCAAAATATAATAAAATTGAAGCGATAATTATAAATATTATGTAATTTAGTATTTTTTTATTCATCTTAAAATTAATAACTATATTATATACTAATAATTGTGTAATGAATAATTATGAACAGCGATAAAGATATTGTAATAACGTCAGCTTTTAGAACTGCAATTGGTTCGTTTCAAGGGAGCTTAAAAGATCATAAAGCAACAGAACTTGGAACTGCAGTTGTTAAAAAATGTATGGAACACTCTAATCTTAATGGTTCAGAAGTGGATACAGTTATTTTAGGGCAAGTGTTGCAAACTGGATGTGGTCAAAATCCAGCTAGACAAGCTGCAATTAATTCAGGGATAGATAAAGATAAAACTGCAACAACGATTAATCAAGTATGTGGCTCCGGTTTGGCCGCGGTAACCTTAGGTTTTAATTCTTTAAAACTAAATGACACAAATATTGTTATTGCAGGAGGTCAGGAAAGTATGACAAATTCTCCACACTACTTAAATTACAGAATGGAAAAAAATTTAAGTGAGGAAAAATTAAAAGATTCAATGCTTATTGATGGACTAATAGATGCATACGATGATTATCACATGGGAGTAACTGCTGAAAATGTTGCAGAAAAATATCAAATAACTAGAAATGATCAGGATAATTTTGCATTAAACTCACAAAAAAAAGCAATAAAAGCTATTAGTGAAAATAGATTTAAAGAAGAAATAATTCCAATAAAAATAAAAGATCAAAAGATCTTTGATAAAGATGAATATCCAAGATCAGACACAAATTTAGAAAAATTATCAAATTTAAAAACAGTTTTTAAAGAAAATGGAACTGTAACTGCGGGAAATGCATCAGGATTAAATGATGGTGCTGCAGCAGTAACTTTAATGAATTATAAAACTTCAAAAGATAAAGGTTTAAAGCCAATTGCTAAAATTGTTTCATGGTCACAAAGTGGAGTTGATCCAAAATTGATGGGAACTGGCCCAATACCTGCTTCTAAATTAGCATTAAAAAAAGCCGGTTGGAATATAAAGGATTTAGATTTAGTTGAATCTAATGAAGCCTTTGCTGCACAGTCTATTGCAGTAATAAAAGAACTTGGACTTAAAGAAGATATAGTAAATGTTAATGGTGGTGCAATTGCTCTTGGTCATCCAATTGGAGCTTCGGGCGCAAGAATACTGGTAACGTTAGTACACGAAATGCAAAAAAGAAAATATAAAAAAGGTTTAGCTACACTTTGCATAGGTGGAGGCATGGGTATTTCAATGTGTGTTGAAAGTATTTAATTATATTTCTGATTTTGCTCTTAATCTTTCAAAAAATAATCTTGTTTGAACACCTAAATTTAAAATAGGACTTGGTGGTAACCAATTTGGTTTAACTCTTTTATTTATTATTTCAATTTCATTAGATTGTTGATCAGAGGCCATGATAGCTATTTGTTCACCAAACAATGTTCCAACACCTATTCCAGAACCATTATAGCAGCCAGCAACATAAATATTTTTTTCAATCATTTCAAAAATTTGAGAACTATTTCTACTTCTTGAGACAATTCCAGACCAACTATCTTCAATTAAATTAGTTTTTAAAGTTGGGAATCTTTTAATCAAACCTTTTAAATGTAAAAGTTTCCTTTTCTCTATTTCATATTTAGACATTGAACTAGGATTTTTCATTTCAGCAGTATTTCTTATTAATAATCTTCTATCACTAGTAAAACGAATTGTAGCCCCCATGGGTCTTATTGGCAAAACGCCCCATTCTTTTGGTTTACCAATAGATTCAAATTCTTCATCATCCAAAGGTCTTGTCATGCTAGCAGTGAGGGTTAATGGAAAATTAAAATTTTTTTTTATATTTAGTGATTTTAAAAAACCATTAGTACAAAAAATAATCTTATTTGTTTGAATTAAATTTTTTTCAAATTGACAATCAATAAAATTATTATTTTTATTCCACTTGATTAATGGACTATTTTCATACAATTCAATATTTTTTGGTAATACATCTATCATTGCACGAACTAATTTGGCTGGGTTAATCAATATTCCACCTTCTGTGAAAACTGCAATTTTATAAAAACTTGTACCTAATTTATTTTCTAGATCTTCCTGATTTAAAATTTTGTTATTAAAATTTAATCTTGATAAAAGTTCACTAAATTTTTTAGCTTTTGATAAATCATTGATGATTGAGGATGCAAAATATTTACCACATTCATTCCAATCACACTCAACTTGGTGTTGATTTATAAAATTTTTAACAGCTGTAATTCCTAAATTATAAATTTTAACTTTTGTTTTATAATTATTAATATCTTTATTTGAAGTAAAGCCATCATTTAAAGTTGTATCAACCAGATAACCAGAATTACGAGAGCTTGAGCCTTCTCCCGCCAATTGGGCATCAACAATAATAATTTTTTTATTTGGATTTATTTCAGATAGTTTTCTTGCTGCTGATAAACCAGTATAGCCAGCTCCAACTATTAGATAATCGCATTTTTGATTTTGATCTAATACTTTAAAGTTTTTTCTTAGTTGTAAATTATTTAACCATCCACAGGAATTATCGTTAAGTACTTTCATTAAATTAAGATTATACTGGACCTAATTCAATATAGATAATTTAATTTATTGCTGATTTTTGTGGCTTCATATCCTTTTTATTTATGCCAGCAACCTCAACTGGTTTTTTCATAGCATCTCTTCTAAAAGGCTCGCCTAGCTCTTGATTAAGAATAATCTCAATAAATGTTGTTATTCCTTTTTTTTGATCTTCACATGACTGTTTAATAGCTTTGGTTGTTTCTTCCATTGTTTTTACAGTAACTCCTTTTAATCCACATGCGTTAGCAACCTTTGCGAAGCTTAATTCAGGATCTAGTTCAGTACCAACGAAATTATCATCAAACCAAAGTATTGAGTTTCTTTTTTCTGCGCCCCATTGGTAATTTCTAAAAATTACCATGGTTATTTTGGGCCATTCTTTTCTTGCACATGAACTCATTTCATTCATGCTTATTCCAAAAGCTCCGTCACCCGCAAAACCAATTACTGGTGTATCTGGACATCCAATTTTTGCACCTAGTATTGAAGGAAAACCATAACCACATGGACCAAACAAACCTGGTGCTAAATATTTTCTTCCTTTTTCAAATGTAGGATAAGCATTACCTATTGCACAGTTATTACCTATATCAGAAGAAATAATAACATCCTCCGGCATGCCGGCTTGTATCGCTCTCCAAGCTTGTCTTGGGGACATTCTATCACTATCTCTTTCTCTTGCTTCTTTATTCCAAACTGTTCCTGGATCATCATCTTCATGATCTAAACTTGTTAATGTCTGTAACCAAGCTGATTTAGTTTGATGTATTAGATTTTTTCTTTCTTCTCTTCCTTTGTCGCCAGCATTTGAAGATAATTTATCCAGAATTTGTTGAGAAACTAATTTTGCATCGCCACATATTCCAACTGTAACCTTTTTGGTTAATCCAATTCGATCTGAATTCATGTCTACTTGAATAATTTTTGCATCTTTTGGCCAATAATCTAAACCATAGCCAGGGAGCGTTGAAAATGGGTTTAATCTTGTTCCAAGTGCAAGCACTACGTCTGCTTTTGAAATTAATTGCATCGCTGCTTTTGAACCATTGTAACCTAAAGGACCTACTGCCAAAGGATGGCTTCCTGGAAAACTATCATTGTGTTGATAGCCACTACAAACAGGAGAGTCTAATTTTTCTGCAAGTTTTTTACACTCTTCTATAGCTCCTCCAATAACAACTCCAGCTCCAGATAAAATTACTGGAAATTTTGCTTCTGATAATAATTTTGCAGCTTTAGTTATTGCATCCTCTCCTCCACCTTGTCTTTCTAATCTTACTATTGGAGGAAGTTCAATATCAATAACTTGTGTCCAATAATCTCTTGGAACATTTATTTGAGCTGGTGCAGAACCTCTAATTGCTTTTTCAATTACTCTATTTAATACTTCAGCCATTCTAGAAGGATCTCTCACTTCTTCTTGATAACAAACCATATCTTTAAATAAATTCATTTGTTCAACTTCTTGAAATCCACCTTGCCCCATAGTTTTATTTGCTGCTTGAGGAGTAACTAAAAGTAAAGGTGTGTGATTCCAATAAGCAGTTTTTATAGGTGTAACAAGACCAGTTATCCCTGGACCATTTTGTGCTATAACCATAGACATTTTACCAGTAGCTCTGGTATAACCATCAGCGATTAATCCTCCGTTAGTTTCGTGAGCCACATCCCAAAAAGTAATTCCTGCTTTAGGAAATAAATCAGAAATAGGCATAAACGCTGAACCAATTATTCCAAATGCATGTTCTATTCCATGCATCTGAAGAACTTTGATAAATGCCTCTTCTGTGTTCATTTTGGTCATAAAAAATCTTTTTATATATAAAATTTTATTTGTTTAAGGACATGATTAATATATAAGATCAAAGAAATTTCAAATAAAGAAATCGTCGCTATGGCTAATACAGACATAATTATTCATGATGAAAAAGACAATGTTGGAGTTGTAGTTATTGAAAAAATAACCCCTAATCAAGAATGTAATTGCTGGATTATGGAAAACGACAAATCTGTTAAAATTCAGTCTAAAAATGAAATCCCATTAGGGCATAAAATTGCAATGGTTGATTTTAAAGAAGGGGATACAATTTTGAAATATGGTCATGATATTGGAAAAGTTGTTAAAGATATTAAAAAAGGTGAACATGTACATGTTCATAATGTAAAAACTAAGAAGTGGTAATAATATGGAAATTCCAAAAAGTTTTTTAGGTTATAAAAGAGAAAATGGTAGAGTTGGTACTAGAAACCACGTTGTAATTCTGCCAGTTGATGACATTTCAAATGCTTGTGCTGAAGCCGTCGCTAATAATATAAAAGGTACTTTTGCTATACCTCATGCTTATGGAAGATTGCAGTTTGGTGCAGATCTAGAGTTATTTTTTGATACAATGATAGGAACTGGAAAAAATCCAAATGTAGCTGCTTGTGTTGTAATAGGTATTGAGCCTAAATGGACTAAAAGAATTGTTGATGCGATAGCTAGTACCGGAAAACCTGTTGAAGGTTTTAGTATTGAAGGAGCTGGAGATATTAAAACAATAATGACCGCTTCTAAAAAAGCTCAAGAATTTTCACAGTGGGCATCAGAAAAACAAAGAGAAGAATGTCCTTTAAGTGATTTATGGATATCAGTTAAATGTGGAGAGTCTGATACAACATCAGGAATGGCTGCTAACCCAGCAGTTGGAAATTTAATGGATAAATTAGAGCCTTTAGGAGTTCATCTTTGTTTTGGTGAAACTTCAGAGTTAACTGGCGCTGAAAAAGTTTGTGCGACAAGAGGTTCAACACCTGAAGCTCAAAAAAAATTCATGAAAACTTGGAGTGATTATAATGATTTCATTCTGAAAGAAGCTACAAACGATCTTTCAGAAAGCCAACCTACAGCTGGAAACATAGCTGGTGGCTTAACTACGATTGAAGAAAAAGCTTTTGGTAATTTTCAAAAGATTGGATCAAGAAAATTTATTGATGTATTAACTCCTGCCGAGGAGCCTAAAAAAGGCCCTGGATTGTATTTTATGGATACCTCCTCAGCCGCTGGAGAATGTTTAACTTTACAGGCTGCAGCTGGTTTTAACATTCATCTGTTTCCAACTGGTCAGGGTAATATTATAGGCAATGCAATTGAACCTGTAGTTAAATTAACAGGAAACCCAAGTACTGCTGTAAATATGAAAGAGCATATTGATCTTGATGTATCAAAAATCTTAAAAAGAGAAATGAACATGGATCAAGCTGGTGATGAGTTGATTAAAACAACTATCAGAGCTGCTAGTGGTCGTTTAACTTGTGCTGAAGTTCTGGGCCATAAAGAATTTATTATGACTAAACTATTTAGAAGTGCTTAAAAATTAATTATTTAGTTTTAACAGATTGTTTGTTTTTTCTTAAGTTAGAAAAAAATCTTCTTAATATTGCAGCACCAACCCCCAAAACAAGAGCTAGAAGAATTGATAACATTCCATAAAGCACAGGAACATTTACAGATATATCTTTTATAAATTTCGCAAAAGGACTTAAAGTTTTAGCGCCATTGTTATTTACGACTTCCAGGGTTTTTTCTGCAAAAAATGCATCATAAGCTATGGCTATGCCTACTAATAATAATAGAACAGCTAAAATAGTTTTAAATTCTGAACTATCAACTTTTTCTCCAATTTTTTGACCTACCTGAACACCTAAAATAGAACCACAAATTAATATCATTACAAGTAAAAGATCAATTGAACCATAGTTAAAAGCATGAAGGACTGTAACAATTGCGCTAACAAAAATTGTTACAAATAAAGATGTTCCTGGAATAAGTTTTGTTGGCATTCCAATTATATAAATCATTGCAGGCACCAAAATAAATGCACCACCTACACCCATTATTGCGGCTATAAATCCAACAACCAAACCAATTATTATTGGAGTAAAGGCACTTTCATATAATTTAGATTTTTTAAATCTCATTCTAAATGGTAAACCGTGTATCCAATAATGAGAGTGAAGTTTTTTTCTAACAACAATTTTTCTTCTTGCTCTATCAATTTCTGTAACTCCCTGAACAAGCATTATTGTTCCAATAATTGCTAGGATATACATATATGATAATGAGATGACTATATTAATTTTTCCGATATCTTGGAAATAAGAGAATGTTATAATGCCTAAAATTGTTCCAGCCGCACCGCCTATGACAATCATAAATCCCATTTTATAATCTAATGTGCCTTTAAGATAATGAGTAGTCGAGCCTGATATTGATGTGCCTAAAATATTATTTGCTTCATTGGGTACTGCATAAGCTGGTGGTACGCCTAAAAAAATTAAAAAAGGAGTCATTAAAAATCCTCCGCCAACACCAAACAAACCTGAAAGAACTCCAACAACTAAACTAAGAATAAATATTAAAGGAAGGTTTACATAAACTTCTGCAATCGGAAGAAAATACTCCATATTTACTAACTATTCTTCTAAAATATTAATGTCAACTATTTGATTAAATATTAAAAAAAGTTCCAAAAAGAATTAATCCCCAGTAGGCTACTAGACCAAAATATAGTGCCGATTTTGCACTAATAAATGATTGAATATTTGGAAGTTGCTTAACAGATGATTTAATATTTTTAAAAAAATTGTTAAGCATAAATAGGAATTACACCCGGTTTTAAAATTTTGCAAGTAATTTTTAAAAATATTTAAAAAATTTTTAAAAGATCGTAGCTCCAAAAACTTTAATCTGATCTCCCTCTTCTCCTAAAACAAGACGTCCTAAAAACTCTCCAGGTATCTTTGTGCTAGTCTGCTTATATAAAATGGTAACATGCTGACCTCTTTTAAGACAGCCAAACGCTTTGCAGCCCTCTTTCAATGAAGATATAAGGTCATTACTTGCCCATTGTTTGCCAAGTTCCACTTCATTGGCTCCATACAGCATCTGAGATGAGAAATCTTTAGTAAATCCACCGTAATCTTTTATATTTGATGACTTTACAAGGTTAGCCCAAATGGGCTCAGCGATCTTGATTATTTCTTCCTCGGATTTGTCTAGAAGACTCATTAATATAATTATGAAGCTTCCTTCTTCTCTTTTTCATCAACTATATGATAAACTGGAGCCTTCTCCATGGTAAACTTACCAGTCTTCGGATCTCTTCTGGATAGGGTTAAACAATGCCAGTTTTCGTCATCTAACTTCATATAATCACCTCTATAGTAATAGCCTGGCCAACGTGTTTCTTGTCTAAAAAGGGTGTGTTCTGTTACACACTGAGATGTAAGGGTTCTATGTTTAAGTTCCCATGCTCTCATTAGCTGGTGATAGTCTTCGGCACCTACTTTTTCAAGGTCTTCTTGTAACCAATCTAATAATTCTAGACCTCTTTTAAGAGTATTTTCGTTAGTCATATAGTTATAAGATATTCCTCCAACGTACTCGTCCATAATTTTCTGTAGACGTTGAAGACCTTGAATTGGTGATATATAGCTTGGAGAAACTGTTCCACCTGTAATTTCGTTTCTTCCAACAGTATAGTTTTCTAATGGTTTGAATATAATATCTTTAAAATCTTCACATTGCTTGTCACTTATATTTATATCTTTAGCCTTTTCTTCTTCAATATACTTAACAGCTGCTTTAGCGGCCAATCTACCTTCTGTAAACGACCCTGATGAGAATTTATGAGCACTACCACCAACAGTATCTCCAGCTCCAAATAAACCTTCAACTGTTGTCATTCGGTTATAACCCCAGAAATACTCTGGAGGAGCTATATCTTCCGGTCCACTGACCCATGCCCCAGAACAAGTTGCATGAGATCCCATAACATAAGGCTCAGATGTGGTTAATTCTGGATTTGTATATTTTGGATCGATATTTTGTGATGCCCAAACTACAGCTTGACCAACAGTCATTCCTAAGAAATTTTCCCATCCAACTGTTTCTAAATGTGGGTCTTGAAAAGCCTCTTTAGTAACCATGTGAATTGGACCGCCGCCTGCCATGACTTCTTGTATAAAAGCATGATTTCGTAAACAAGTCGGTGTTGGATGATGGTCAATATATTCACCAACTAACTCTTTAGTTTTATCGTACCATTTCTTCTCATAATTTTCTCCATTGGCATTCTGAGTATAAGTTTTTAAGTGTAAAAAATAGGCTCCTACTGGACCATAACCATCTTTAAATCTGCATAAAACAATTCTATTTTCCATTTGTGTCATTTTAGCTCCAGCTTCAATTGGAAGGGCATATGCTGATCCATTACTCCAAGGTGCATACCAAGTTCTACCCATTCCCTCTCCAACTGCTCTTGGTTTAAAAATATGAGATGCTCCACCTGCAGCAACTATTACAGTTTTTGCTCTGAAAACATAATAGTCACCAGTTCTCATATTAAATCCTACAGCTCCACCTACTCTATTTTCTTTTGTTTCATCCATAAGTAGATGAGTAATCATTATTCTATTGTAAATTTTATCAGCAGATTTTTTTGCAGCCTCAGCTACTATTGGTTTATAACTTTCTCCATGAATCATTATTTGCCATTTACCTTCACGTTGGTAACGACCAGTTTCTTTATTTTTCATCATGGGCAAACCCCATTCATCAAACATATGAACTGTTGAATCTACGTGACGAGCCATATCATAACCAAGATCTTCTCTAACTAGACCCATTAAATCATTTCTTGCATAACGTACATGGTCCTCTGGTTGATTTT
>CABZXL010000019.1 GCA_902529715.1 uncultured Pelagibacteraceae bacterium
GTTGTATTCCGGCTCCTGAGCCCGCAGTAGATGTAAAAATTCCCCCCGATTCGGTTATGAAAGGGAAGCACGGCAGGAGAACTCAAGATTCTATTGATAAATCAAATGAACTTTTAGATAAATTTGTAAAAACTTTAGAAAATCGAGGAATAAAAGTTGATAGACCAACTCCTTTAAAATTTGATGAAAAAATTGGTACACCTGATTGGAAAGCTGAACACATGTTTGGATGTATGCCATCGAGAGACGTAATTATTACTGTTGGAAAAGAAATGTTAGAAGCAACTATGAGTTTTAGATGTAGATGGTTTGAATATTTGGCTTATAGACCATTGATACAAAAATACTTCATGGAAGATCCAAATATGAAACATGAGTCTGCTCCTAAACCTAGGTTGACAGATAAAGATTACCATAAAAATTATTTGTCAGATGAAGTAAGTATTGAACAACGATTGGAATGGGCTAAAAAAAAATATTTTGTGACAACTGAAGAAGAGCCTCTTTTTGATGCAGCAGATATTTTAAGGTTTGGTAAAGACTTAATTGTTCAACATGGTTTTACAACAAATTTAAAAGGTATAGATTGGTTAAAAAGACATTTTCCTGATCATCGTGTTCATACTGTAAATTTTCCAGGAGATCCTTATCCTATTCATATAGATGCAACTTTTACCCCTATCAGACCTGGTCTAATATTAAACAACCCTGTGAGAAAACTTCCTAAAGAGCAAAGAAAACTTTTTGAGGATAACGGTTGGGAAATTATTGAAGCAGCACAACCAGCACATAATTCTCCACCTCCTCTTACTTATTATTCAATATGGTTATCAATGAATATTTTAGTTTTAGATCCAAAAACTGTATGTGTAGAAAAAAGTGAAGTATATCAAGCTGAGCAACTTGATAAATTAGGTATGGAAGTTTTGCCTATAGATTTTAGGGAAGCTTATGGGTTTGGTGGAAGTTTGCATTGCAGTACAACCGATGTTTATAGAGAAGGTGACTTGCAAGATTATTTTCCTAAGCAACAATAATTTTATCTTAATCTTAATAATTCTGTGATATATGGGCTAATGTCCAAAAAAAATAATAATCCCAGAGGAATAATTTTAATACTGATTGCAATGATGGTTTTTTCAGTGCAAGACGGGATTATGAAACATATTTTTAATTTTGTTTCACTTTACGAAGTTTATTTAATAAGAACTTTAGTTAGCTTTGGGCTTATTTTAATATTTTTAAAAGTAAAAAAGGAAAAAATAGTCTTTAAATCCCAATATCCTCTCTTAACTTTTTGTCGTGTGATTCTTTTCTTTTTCGGATTTAGCTCTTTTTATATTTCATTAACTGTATTGCCTTTAGGGTTTGCAACAGCTTTGTTTTTCGTTACCCCTTTTTTAATTACAATATTTGCACATTTCTTTTTAAAAGAAGAGATAGGAATAAGAAGATGGTCTGCAGTAGTTGTTGGCTTTATTGGTGTATACATAACATTAAATCCTGATTTTAATAATTTTAATTATCTAAGTTTATTACCAATTTTATGTGCATTTTGTTATTCGTTATCAATGATAATTATAAAAAAAACCTCTGAGAAAGATAGTGTTTACACTCAAACATTTACTTTTTATTTTGGAGCAATAATTTTTAGTACTATTTTTTATTTTTTAATTGGAGATGGGCAATATAATACTTCAGATCATCCTGCTTCCCAATTTATCTTTAGAGAATGGTTTGTAGACTTAGAATCTAGTATATTATTTATGGTTGCAACTGGACTGACAGCTACTTTAGCATTTCTTCTTTTATTTACCGCTTACAGCATAGCATCTCCTGCAGTAGTATCTCCTTTTGAATATTCAATATTATTATGGTCACCTTTAATAGGTTGGATATATTTTAATGAAATACCAAGCTTAAATACAGTCATTGGAATACTAATAATTGTCTCTAGTGGTATTTATATTTTTATGCGTGAAAAGGCCCAAGAACAATTAATTGCTACTGAAAAACCTCTAAGATAAATGACAAAAAATATAATCCCTACAATAAATATTTCTTCAATAGTAAAAAATGGTTATGAAAGCCAAAGTTCAATTAAAATAATAAATAAAATTAAAAAAGCTTGTATCGATATAGGTTTTTTTCAGGTAACTGGCCACGGCATAAGTCAAAAAAAAATAAAAAATATTTGCAATGTAGGAAATAAATTTTTCAATTCATCTGATAAAAATAAAAGAAAACTTTCACCAAAAAAATGGAATTACAAAAATAAAAATATTTATAGAGGATATTTTCCAAATGATGTAAATGGAAAAGAAGGCTTAGACATTGGTGATCTGAAAGTTACAAAAAAATATGCTTACAATGTTAAAAACCAATATATAGAATATATTGATCTAAATAAATCTATTGATAAAAATTCAATAAAAATATTATCAAATTATTTTGATGATATTTATGATCTATGTGAAGTGTTGTTCCAAGGTATAATTAAACTTTACAAAAGAGATGTCGAAATTTCAAAAAAAGCTTTTTCAAGGTATAAAACTTTAAGTACTTTAAGATTTAATTACTATCCTAATCAATCAAAACCTATTGAGATATCAAAACAAGACGGTGTTGCTCTTGGATGTGAAACACACGTGGATAGTGGAATATTTACAGTTCTCTATCAAGATAAAAAGGGTGGTCTCCAAGTACAAAATAGAAAAAATCAAAAATGGTATGATGTTCCATTTAATAAAAATGCCTTAGTAGTAAATACTGGAAAAGCATTAGAATTCTTAAGTAAAGGAAAGTTTAAAGCGACAAACCACCGTGTACTTTGGAATAAAAAAAAAAGAATGTCTATACCCTTCTTTTTTGAACCATCTTATGATTTTAAAATGAATAAATCTTATTTAAATGGTTCAAAATCAAAAACTAAAGGTTTAGTTTATGAAAAATTTTTAAATCTTTCTCTTAAAAAATTTATTGAATACCAAAGATAGTTTTAGTTGTTTCTTATCCTATAGTTTGTGTAATTAAAGTAGCCAAATATTATTAATAAAATAAATGAAAATACATAAACTACATCTTTATTTGGTCGATCAAAATTTTCTGTTTTTAACTCAGAGATAATATCATCCATCTCTAAACCGCTTTTTTTAGCCTCACCTTTCCAATCAAGTGTATCAACAATAATTTTATCATCTTTTTTAACTAAGGTTAGACCATAATTTTCTAAGGTAAATTCTTCATCAAATGTTCCTTTTTTAATTTCAAATAATTTATATCTTTCTCCGTATGGACTAGGTCTTGTAATTTTTATATGAACATCTTTTTTGGGCTGAAAAGTAACTATATTAGCATCATTTAAATTTACGTAATTAAATTTTGGATAAAATTTATTTAAAACAAATTCTGGTGACAAAAATGATATGGATATTACAAAAAAGATTATTATTTCAAACCATCTTAATTTATTTATAAACCATCCTTGTGTAGCTGCTGAAAAAACCAATATTCCTATTAATGATGTTATAATTACTAATATTGCATGCCATATATTTTCAATACCAATTAATAATAATTCGTGATTAAATAAAAATACAATAGGTAAAACTCCCGTTCTTAAACTGTACCATAATGCTTGAACACCTGTTTTTAATGGATCTCCTCCAGATATTCCTGCAGCAGCATAAGACGCTAAACCAACAGGTGGTGTGACATCAGCCATTAAACCAAAATAAAAAACAAATAAATGAACAGCTATTAGAGGAAAAATATAACCTGATGCATTTCCAACATCAACAAGCACCATGGACATTAATGATGCAACAACAACATAATTTGCAGTAGTCGGTAGCCCCATTCCAAGTAACAAACATAAAATAATTGTTAAAAAAAGTAAAATAACAACATTATCTTTTGCAATTGATTCAATAACAATAATTAGATTTGTACTTAACCCAGTGGATCCAACCGCTCCAACAATTACTCCAGCTGTTGCTATTGCAACTCCAACAGCAATCATATTAATTGCTCCTTTCTGAAGTCCAACAACAGTTTCGTTATACCAAATTGATAAATTTTCTTTTAAATTATTATTTTTTTTAGAAATAACAATTTTGTACAAAAGATTTACAAAAACTAATGAGATAGTTGCATAATAAATTGAGTAAGAAGCTGTAAGCCTCATATAAACTAATAAATAAATCAAAACAAATATTGGAATTAAAAAGTGAAGACCAGATAAAAAAGTTTCTTTAAGTTTAGGTAGTTTGTCTTCTTCAATTCCCTTTAGTCCAAGTTTTAATGCTTCTAGATGTGAAATATAAAAAAGAGCTATATATGAAATTATTGCTGGTAAAAATGCATGTTTTACTATTTCAAAATAGGTAACTCCTATAAAGCTTGCCATTACAAATGCGGCAGCACCCATAACAGGTGGCATGATTTGTCCATTAACTGACGAGGCAACTTCTATTGCACCAGCTTTTTCTTTTGAAAATCCTGTTTGTTTCATTATTGGAATTGTAAATGTTCCAGTAGTAACTGTATTGGCAACAGAAGATCCTGAAATCATTCCAGTCATTCCAGATCCAAGAATAGCAGCTTTCGCTGGACCTCCTCTTGTTTTACCAACCATTGCAAATGCCAAATCTAAAAAATACTTTCCTCCCCCTGCTGTTTCTAAAAAAGCACCAAATAATACAAATAGAAATATAAAATCTACAGAAACTCCAATTGGAATTCCAAAGATTGCTTCTTGATCAAACCATTGAAATCCCACAAGTCGTTTTAAAGATAATCCTCCGTGAGATATGATTTCTGGAGCGTACTGTCCATAATAAGAAAATAATAGAAAACAGACTGCAATAATTACTAATGGTATTCCAATTACTCTTCTTGTGGCTTCTAATAAAATTAAAATGCCAGTTGAACCGATTATTAATTCAATCGGAATATTGTAGTTGTTATATTTTAATATGTGTAGAACACCACCTCTATCAATTAAGTCATCATAAAAAAAATAGATATAAAGACAACATGATATCCCAATAATTCCAATCATAATATCAATGAAGTTAACTTTCCCTCTTTTAAAAGTTGGAAAAACTAAAAACGCTAATAAGAGAGCAAATCCTAAATGAATTGCTCTTGCTGGTAAGCCTTTGAACATTCCAAAATCAAACATGAATGGGAATGGAGATGCGTACCAAAGTTGAAAAAATGACCAAATAATTGCTATTGCAGAAACAATTTTTAGATGAAAACCAGTAAGTCTTTTTGTAGGTGAGAGATCCTCATCAATTTTTGCTTGTATATTAGTATTGACTGGTTGATTCATATTGAAATCATATACTAACAAAAAAAAAGGCCCAATATAAATATCGGGCCTTTTAATTTTTATTAACTAGATTACATCAATCCAGCTTCTTTATAGTATCTAATAGCGCCCTCATGTAAAGGTGCTGATAAACCATCAGCTATCATATCTTCCTTTTTTAAAGGTGCAAAGGCAGGATGTTGTTTTCTAAAATCGTCAAAATTTTCAAAAACTGCTTTTACTACTAAATAAACAAGATCCGCTTCAACTGCATTGCTAGTAACAACAGTAGCTTTAACACCAAAAGTAGTTACGTCTTTTTTTTGTCCAGTATAAGTACCCTTTGGTATCGTTGCTGAAGCATAATAATCTGCACCATCAATTAAACCTTGAACAGGTCCACCTGTTAAATTAATTGGTAATGCTTTAGCTCCACAAGTAGCTGCTTGCTCCATTGCACCATTTGGAAATCCTACTGAATAACCAAACGCATCTATTTTACCATCGCAAAGTGCTTTAACTTGTTCAGATGAAGTAAGTTCAGTTGTAGATTTAAAGAAACTGTTATCTACTCCCATTGCTTTCATAAGCTCTTCCATTGTTCCTCTTTGACCAGAACCAGGGTTACCTATGTTAACAACTTTACCTTTTAAACCATTAAAGTCTTTAACTTTTGCTTTTTTTCTAGCCCAAATTTGGAAAGGTTCATTGTGAACTGAAAAAACAGCTCTTAATCCTTTAAACTGTTTTCCTTCCCATTTACTTGAACCATTAACAGCATGAAATTGCCAGTCAGATTGTGCTACACCAAATTGAAATTCACCTTCTTTGATTTGACCAATATTGTAGTTTGATCCACCTGTTGATGGAGCTGTACATCTGTATGCTTTATCTATACCTTTTTTTCTTCCGTGTTCTTTTGCTATTGCTGATTTATGCAACATTTTACAAATAGCATTTCCTGTTTGGAAATAAACTCCAGTAGGTCCACCAGTTCCTATTGTAAAGAACTCAGCAGATTTTGCTACAGTTGAAAATGTAAACGTAGAAATAACAAGAGCTAAAACAGCAGAAAAAGTAGTTATCATTTTTTTCATGTTTTCCCCCATGTATTATTTAATATAAAAATGTATCTATTTAAGTGCATGATGTCTAGTTTAGAATTATTATAATATCTTAGGTTGTATTTTAGTTATTTGACCAATCTTTAAGTCTATTTGTGCCCTCAATTATTTTTGGAGCATATTTTTTAATCTTGTCAAAATTAATTTCCTCATTATGAACAGTATTATTCATAAAATTTTCTCCATCAAAATCTGTGTAGCTTAATCTTGCTAGCATTTTTGTTTCAGAAAAACCAAAATCTGAACCTGGTAATAATGCTACCCCAGTTTCTTTTAAAATATTATTACACAATTCAGTTGATGTAGAAAATTTTTTACTAATAAATTCAGGTAGCAGATAAAATCCACCTTGTGGTTTATTAATTAAAACATTGTTTGATTTTAATTTTTCATAAACATAATTTCCAACAGATTTTAAAATATTTTTTGAATGATTAATATAATTTGTGTGATCGTTTTTATGTGCTACAATTGCTGCATATTGAATTGGTGAGCTAACTGATGAAAATGTTTCACTAGCTAAAACCTTAAGCTGATTTGTAATTTCTGTTAGATTCTCTGGTAATATAAAATATCCCAATCTCCAGCCTCCTGCTCCACACCATTTACTTAAACCTGTGCTTATAATTGTATTTTCTGGAGAATAATTTGATATAGATTGATAATTATCTTCAAAAGTTAACTCAGAATAAATTTCATCAGACAAAAAATATAGATTATATTTTTTTGTTAATTGTGAAATTTCACTTAAATTTGTGCATACTTGTCCAGACGGATTGTTTGGAGAATTAAGGAATATTAAATATTTTTTTTGTTTATCATTTTTAATTATGTCTTCTATTTCTTTAGCTGTTGGAAACCAATTATTTTCGCTTTTGGTTTGAATCCATTTAATTTTATTTCTTCCAATTATTGCTTGTGGTGCATAAGAAACCCAGCTGGGAGCTGGAAGTATTATCTCTCCTTCAAATAAAATTTGTAATAAAAAAATAAGTTCTTTTGATCCTGGGCCAACAATTATATTTGAGCTTAAATATTTATGATCTTTTTTTTTAGAAATATATTCTGCAATAGAATCTCTTAAATCTTCAAGACCTTGCATTGGAAGATATTTATTTTGATGCGCATTACCTTTAAGTTCATTAACAATATCTTGGGGCACTTTAAATGGAGATTGACCAAACCCAAATTTAAATATTTTTTTGCCTTCTCTTTCTAATTTATTTGATTTTTCGTTAATAAGAAGTGTGGACGAAGGTTTTAAATTTTTAATAATATCTTTGATCATTTTTTATATAATTATGATACTAAATAGAAATATAAGAGTACATTTAAAATAAATTATTATTAATAATTAAAGGAAATTAGTAATGTCTAAAATAATAGTTCTGGCAAGTTTTCATCCAAAAAAAGATAAAGTTAACGAAGTTAAGGAAATTATATTATCTATGATAAAACCTACAAGGTCAGAAGAAGGTAATGAACTTTATAATTTTTATGAAGAAAAAAATAAAGATGATAAAATTATATCTTTCCACCTATTTGAAATTTATAAAAATTCTGCTGCTTTAGATTTTCACAGAGAAACAGTACATTATAAAGATTATAGATCTAAAATAGAAGATTTGCTGGAAAAACCCAGAGAGGTAAAAGTTTTAAATTCGATAGATTCAATATAGTTTTTAATAACCAAGTTTTTTATCAACTTGATTTGATAATTCTTTATTCTCAAAAAAAAGTTTTAAATTATCAAAGAATATGCCAAGGGTTAATTCAACATAATTTCCATCATCGTCTGAGGATACATGTGGAGTAATAACTAAATTAGGAGTATCCCAAAGTTTTGAGTTTTTATCTAATGGTTCATGAGAAAATACATCGAGTATCGCTCCCGCTATTTCATTTTTTTTAAGTTTCTCACTTAATGCATCATAATCCATTGCTGATTGTCTTCCTATATTTACAATTCCACATGTAGTTTTTAACATGTCGAGTCTTTTTTTATTAATTAGATTTTTAGTTTCAGGTGTTTCAGGAAGTGCTAAATATAAAAAGTCAGCTTCAGGCAAAACACTATCAATTTTATCTATCGTGATAGTTTTTGAACAGCCTTCAGCTTTATTTCCTCTTTTATTAACTCCAATAATGTTTGCACCTAAATTTGATACATGTTTTGCCATCGATCCTCCAAGTGAACCTGTGCCAACTACAACTACTGTTTTTCCATGAACTGGATTGCTAAATAATGAAACAAATTCTTTATTTTTCTGGTGAGTAATTAATCTTGTCATATGGTTTTGCAGCATTAAAATACTCATTAAACCAAACTCACCGGCTTTTTTAGCATGAGCTCCACTGCTATTGGTTAAAACTAAATCATCGCTCATCCAGTCTAAAGGAAGCAAATGCTCTACTCCCGCTGATATAACATGTATCCATTTGAGATTTGGAGCTTGTTCTTGAAGGTTTTTTGTTGGAAAGTTCCAGGCTAGCAAAATATCAGAATTTGAAATTGATTTTTTAAAATTTTCTTCATCCCAGTCAAAAAAAACTTCTATTTTTTCTTTAATTTCTGGAAATTTATTAAGAACATTGTCAAAACGCTCTTTGGTTATTGTAAAATTTTTTTCTCCTTCAGCGTCAGTAGGAAAAGAACCTGGAGCCCAATGATTGTTTTTAACATGAATTTTAATTTTTTTATTTGTCAAAATGCTCCATTCTTTTCCATATTAGATAATTCTTTTATTATAAAAGAGTCTCGGTCTTTATTTGGCATTTTTTCTGAATCAAACTGTAATTTTAATACTGCGGCACCAACTGATTTTATAAATTTTCGATCATCTACATTTCTTTTTGGAATTCTTAAAACTGTATCTTGACCATATGTTTTGATTGCATCTCCATTATTTTTAAATTGTTTAGGCTCTTTTCCTTCTTGCAATGCTTTTATTGATTTTCTGATATGTCTTCTGTACGACATTATTCCATGGTCAGTTGGCATTAAATGTTCACCTTTGTGTTGACTTATAAATCCCATTCCTTCAACCGCTTCAGCATCTCCTGGACTTTTTTGTTTTTCTTCCCAAGTTCGATCTATAATTTCACCTGCTTCAATTCTTTCACAGCCTTCTTTGTTGTTATATTCAATTGGATCTGCTCTATCTCCAAAATTACCCCAAGCTATAGCTACAGAATGCTCGTCATCCACAGGTACTACCCATCTAGTAAAAGAACTTCTGCCAAAGTATCGAGTTTTGGTGCCGTCTGCAGCAAAAGCTGATCCAGCTTGTGTGAAGTTAGGAAGTATTAATTCATTTACTCTAACCCAAATATTATCATCAACTCTTCTCGTGTTTGCTCCAAGATATTGCATTCCTCTTTCAAAAAATTCTATTTCTCCAAGTTCAGCAAAACCTTCGGAAAATTGTATTCCTGAACTTTGACCGTGTAAAAACGATGTATGAACTGGATCCATAATTGCATCAAGAACTTGTATCCAATTGCAATTATAATTAATTTTATATGGTCTTCTTACAATATCTGAAATGTCATACGCATCATAATGAGGAAATGCAGGAATTTTTTCTGGGGGACCCATATAAGCGAATACAATTCCGTTAAATTCTTTTATTGGATAAGCTCCTAATTTAAATTTTTTTCTTACTTGTTCTGCCTGTTTTGAATCTGGATCTTCGCCAGGAGTTTCTAAAATCTCACCGTCTGGAGAAAATAACCATCCATGATAACAACATCTAATACCATTTGTTTCACATTTTCCATAAACCAATGATGCTCTTCTGTGAGGGCAGTTTTTATGAACTAATCCTATTTTGTTTTTTGTAGTTTTAAAAATAACTAAATCTTCTCCAAGTATTTTTATTTGCAAAGGGGTTGTGCTTACTTCAGATGTTAAAGCAACAGGATGCCAATACCTTCTAAGATACTCACCGCCAGGAGTCCCAAAATTTGTGTGTGAAATTTCTTTATCATAACCAACTGGTTTTGCCTGATTATAGCCTTTATAGATATTGCTGTTCGAATTAACCAATTGACCTCCTTAAAATACAATAATTAACTATGATATATTTTATTGTAATATTAGCAAATCGCAAATAGATTTCATTTATTAAGAAGGAACCTATAAATGTCTGAAAGTAAAACTTCAGTTAAAATTAAAAGCCCTAAAAATACAAATACAATTTTTGGGCTTCCAGCAAAATCATATACCGATAACGAATTTTGGGATAAAGAATGTAAAACTGCATTAGCTGATGGTTGGCTATTTATAGCTTTTGCACACGAATTTAAAAAAGTAGGAGATGTTGTACCGGTTTATATTGCTGGAAAACCTATCCTACTAATTAAAAATGATGATAATAAAATTACCGCCTTTCATAATGTTTGTAGCCACCGATGTTTAAAATTAGTAGATGAAAAAAAAAATATTGGTAAATTAATTCGATGTCCTTATCATTCTTGGACATATGATCTTCAGGGAAATTTAAAAGCTGCTCCACACATTGGAGGTACAAATGTACATAAACCGAAAGGATTTAATTTTAAAAATCATGGTCTAAAGCCAATAAGAATTCATATTTGGCATGATTGGATATTTGTAAATATTAATGGAAAAGCAAAAAAATTTAATGAATACGCAAAGCCTTTAATTTCAAAATTTAAAGATTTAGACTTAACTAAAATAAAATATGCGGCAACTTTAGATTTTGGAAAAATTAATACAAATTGGAAGTTCCTTATTGAAAATTTTATTGAACCATATCACGTTCAATTTGTTCATAAAACAACAACTAATCAGCCGCTGAAAGATCATTATACAATTGTGGATGGGATTTGTTATGGAAGTGGAGTTAATGTTGATAAAGAAGATAATAAAAATAGTAGTGCTTTATCGGTATCTTCAAAATATCTTTCTTTGTTTCCAAACTTTATAATTGGAACTTATTATCCTAATCAAATAGGTGTATATTTAAATATTCCTATTGGACCAGGTATTACAAGCCAAAAAAGAATAATATACTTAACAGAGGGAAAATCTATGTCTAAAGAAGAGATTGATATTACAAAGAAGATATGGTGGAGTGTGCACAAGGAAGATCATGAAATGTGCGAAAGATTACAAGAAGGAAGATCGTCACCAGCTTCAAATGACGGTGGGTTATTATCTCCACACTGGGAAAAAGGAGTTCAAAAATTTCAAAAATTAATAATTCAAGCAACTATGAAATCAAAAAAAATAATGAAAGGTAAAAAAAATGTCTAAAAATGTAAATGAAGGATATAGATTGGCTCATACAATGATAAGAGTAAAAGATTTAGAAACTTCTTTTAACTTTTATTGTAAAACTCTGGGAATGAAAGTTTTAAGAAAAACTGATTATCCTGATGGAAAATTTACTAATGCATTCATTGGTTATGGACTTGAAAATGAATCTCCATGTCTTGAACTAACTCATAATTGGGATCAAAAAGAAGATTACGACAAAGGAAATGGATGGGGCCATATTTGTATAGAAACTCCAGATGTATATAAAGCTTGCGAAGATCTTACAAAGCTTGGGGTTAATATTACTCGTAAGCCAGGTCCAATGAAACATGGAACAAGAGTAATTGCTTTTTGCGAAGATCCAGATGGTTACAAAGTAGAATTAAACGAACCAATTAAAATATAAAATCGAAAGGAATATTAATGTCCAAAGAACCACAACTCTATAAATTTAAAGATATTGAAAATAGACTTCATACATTAGAACCAGGAAAATCTTACATAAAACCATTTGTTACAAGTAAAGTAAGTAACACTATGTGTGGAGGATTAAACTTTTTAAATAGAGTTTCTGTTCCTTGGGATTTAACTTGTGATGAAATTATTTACTGCATGGAAGGAAAGTTTAGACTAACTTGCGATGGTAAATCTTATGTTTGTAACCCTGGAGATGTACTTTATATTCCAAAGGATAATCATATAGCCTACGAATGTGATGAAAAATGTGTAATATTTTATGCTGCTTATCCTCATGATTGGAAGCAAAAAGCTGGAATAACATTTGTTCCTGGAATTGACCCAGAAGATATGCCAAAATAATTTGCCTAATGAAAAATAAAATATATTACGAAAATTTTAAAGACGCTATAGAGAGAAACAGGAAAAAAATTCCTGCAGTTCATAAAAAACTTAAAGCTGCTGGCGTACAATATGTAATGTCAAGTTGGATAGATTTGCATGGTATTCCAAAAACTAAACCTGTGCCAATGAGTGATTTTGAGCAACTATGTTTAGGTAAGGGACCTCAATTTGCAGTACACTCAATATCATTTGTACCTGAATTAACTCCTGCTGACTCTGATCAAATAATGTTGCCTGACTTAGATAGCGTATATATTTGTCCTTGGGACAAAACAATGGCTATAATTTTTGCAGATCTTTATTGGGAGGATAAACCTTATAATGTTTGTCCAAGACAAGCTCTGAAGCGCGCAATGCAAAAAGCACAGGACGCAGGCTACAAAGGAATGTGCGGTATTGAACCTGAGTTTATTGCAATGAAATATGGAGAAGATGGAAAACCAATTAAAGCTATTGATAGCGATCCAATAAATGGGATAAGACCAAGAAGACAAGCATTTGGTTATGATGTTGAATATTCATTAGACTCTATGCATTTTTTAAAAGAATTGATTGATATTCTTGAAGAACTAGGATGGAATTTACATGATGTAGTTGCTGAAGGAGCTTATTCACAATTTGAGTTAGATTTTCATTATACAAATTTATTAGAAATGGCAGATAGATTGGTTTTCTTAAGAATTCTTTTAAAAGAAATTGCTAAAAAAAATAATATGTTCATTACTTTTATGCCGAAACCTACAATAGGAGACTGGAGATCTGGAGCACATATTAATTTTTCAATGGAAGATATTAATAAACCTGGAAAAAATATTTTTACTGATGAAAAAGGTTGGTCAAAACAATCAAAACATGCAGTAGGTGGACTTATGAAAAACTCTGAAGCACTAACAGCAATCACATGTTCAACAGTTAACTCATACAATGGTTTAGTTCCTAGAGTTGGAGGTTTTGAAGGAGGAACAGTAACTTGGGCGCCAACTAATATTACATATGGTCACAATAACAGATCTGCACAGTTTCGCTTACCACAAAACAGATATTGTATTGAAAATAGAGCAGCAGATATGACAATGAATGTTTATTTGGCTTTAGCTATGACTATTTCTTCAGCAATGGATGGTATTAAAAATAAAATTGATCCTGGTAAACCAACTGATCAAGATTTATACCAAATGACTGATGCAGAGTTTAAAAAATTGGGAATTAAAAGACTTCCTAAAAATTTAATGCAAGCCATAGAAGCTTTAAGAGTAAATAAATTATCTGATGAGGTTATGGGGCTTGTAATGAAAAAATCTTTTTTATCTTATAAAAATGATGAGTGGGAGCGTTATCACCAAGCGGTTACTGATTGGGAAGTAAAAGAATATCTAAGACTTTACTAATTAATGAAAAAATATGAAAAGTTTAATTTAGGAAATATTAAGCTTTTATCTGGAAAAATTTTAAAATCAGCACAATTAGTTTACAAAACATATGGCAAGTTAAATAAAAGTCGTTCAAATGTAATAATTCTTCCTACATTTTATACCGGTAGCCATATTAGAAATGAAGGCTTTATAGGTAAAAATAGAGCAATTAATCCAAATAAATATTTTATTGTATCAATTAATA
>CABZXL010000020.1 GCA_902529715.1 uncultured Pelagibacteraceae bacterium
ATAGCAGGTCCGTGGGATTCACCCCATGTTGTAAAACGAAATAACTTTCCAAAAGTATTAAATGACATTAGTTTATAATATATAAATTATTTTGTTGAAATTATGAATCAAAAAAACTCATTAGGCCTTAATAGTTGTTTTTTAGATACAAATGATCCGATTCATTTGTTTAAAGCGTGGATGGAAGAGGCGAAAAAAACAGAACTAAATGATCCAAATGCTCTTTCTTTAGCAACAGCTGATAAAAATGGAACACCTTCTGTAAGAATTGTTTTACTAAAAGATTTTGGTGAAAATGGTTTTACTTTTTATACAAACCTGGAAAGCCATAAAAGTATAGATATTGAAAATAATCCAAAAGGAGAAATGTGTTTTCATTGGAAAAGTTTAAGGCGTCAAATTAGAGTTTTTGGATCAATAAATAGAGTATCAGACCAAGTTGCCAATAAATATTTCAGCACAAGAGACTACAATAGTAAAATAGGTGCTTGGGCATCTGAACAATCAAAAGTTTTAAGTAGCAGAAAAGAATTATTAGAAAGAATAAAAGGGTTTAAAAAAGTATATCCAGAAAAAAGTGAAGTCCCAAGACCAGATAATTGGTCAGGATGGATTTTAGAACCAGCAATGTTTGAATTTTGGTTGGAAGGACCAAATAGAATTCATGAAAGATTAAAATATTTTAAAGAGCAAAAAAAATGGGTAAAAAAATTATTTAATCCTTAAAAAGATCTTTCCAAGCTAAAAGATGTTAAACTTTTTAGTATTTCTTTTTCTTTGCTATCTTTAAATATACTTAGAGAATTTGATGCAAGATTAATGAAGTGCTCAGCTTTTTTATAACATTCATTAATAATGTTATATTTTTTTATTAGAGTCAAAACCTTACTAAACTCATTTTCAGACCTATCTTTTTTCTCAAAGAATTTTTTTAAATACTCTTTTTCATCTTGATTAGCTTTTTGATATAACAAAATAATCGGTAAAGTAATTTTACCTTCGTAAAAATCATTACCAATTTCTTTTCCAAATAATTTTAATTCAGAATTATAATCAAGAGCATCATCTGCAATTTGAAATGTTAAACCAAGATTTTTTCCATAGAATTCCAATGCTTCTTTTATTTTACTTTCTTTTCCAGATAAAATAGAACCAACTTTTGTTGCAGCAGCAAATAAAGATGCTGTTTTAGCAGAAATAATCTTTAAATATGTTTCTTCAATCATATCGATTTCTCCCTTATGTTGTAGCTGCAGTACTTCACCCTGAGAAATTTCTGCTGAAGTTGATGAAAGAAGTTTTAAGATTTCTTTATCACCATCGTCTACCATCATTTCAAAGCACCTACTAAGTATGTAGTCCCCGACCAATATTGAAGATTGATTTCCCCAAATTCTATTCAAAGTTTTTTTACCTCTTCTTATCTCGCCATTATCTATAACATCGTCGTGCATTAATGTAGCAGCATGTATTAATTCCACACATGCAGCAAGGTTTACATCCCTAGTTCCCTTTGAGTAACCGCATAGTTTTGCAGACTGCAAAGTAAGAAGCGCTCTTAGCCTTTTACCACCAGTTCTTAGGTGATATTTTGTCATTTCTTCTATTAAATCTACTTTACTTGATAATTTAGATTTAATTTTTTCTTCAACCAAAACCA
This sequence comes from uncultured Pelagibacteraceae bacterium, assembly GCA_902529715.1. Classification (GTDB taxonomy): domain Bacteria; phylum Pseudomonadota; class Alphaproteobacteria; order Pelagibacterales; family Pelagibacteraceae; genus Pelagibacter. The sequence goes on from CABZXL010000020.1 coordinate 1,661, forward strand.
ACTTATCTTCTACTTCAGTTTTTAGATCGGAATAAGAATTATATATTCGGTTTTTTAACTGAACAACTGTTCCCATGACTTTAAAGTAGTACAATTAGCGCAATATTATACTTATCAATTGACGCACCTAAAACTTCAACTATAAGTACACTTTATATTCAATCGAAAGTTTTATAAGCATAGTTATGTTTTCTATTTTTAAAAAAAAAAAAATTGTACCACACATTAAACTTAGTGGAGTAATAGGAAACGTGGGTAAATTTAAACAGGGTATTGATTTTGCTGGTCAAGAAGAAATAATTAAAAAAGCTTTTTCAATTAAAAAAGCTCCAGCTGTAGCTATTTCAATTAATTCACCGGGAGGTTCACCAGTTCAGTCACATTTAATTCATGATTTCATTAGATCTCAAGCAAAAAAAAATAAGAAAAAAGTAATTGTTTTTGCCGAAGATGTGGCTGCCTCAGGCGGATATTTAATTGCTTGCGCAGGAGATGAAATCTATGCAAATCAAAGTTCTATAGTTGGATCAATAGGTGTTATTTACTCATCTTTTGGATTCAAAGATTTAATTAATAAAATTGGCGTGCAGAGAAGAGTCTATACCGCGGGTAAAAATAAAAGCACCTTAGACCCTTTTATGGATGAAAAAAAAGAAGACATTGATAGATTAAAAAATATCCAGCTAGATCTCCATAAAGATTTTATTGACGTTGTAGAAAAAAGTAGATCAGCCAAATTAAAAAAAGATAGCGGAATAGAATTATTTTCCGGGGAATTTTGGTCAGGTAGGAAAGCTAAAGAGTTAGGCTTAATAGACGGAATAGGAAATGCAGATCAAATTTTAAGAGAAAAGTTTGGTGATAAAGTAGTCGTAAAAAAATTTGAGAAAGCAAAAGGCTGGATTGCCAGAAAACTATCTTCCAAAAATCATGCAGAACAAGTAATAAGTATTTTAGAAGAAAGATCTATCTGGCAAAGATATGGTTTCTAAAAAAAAAAATAAAAAACTTAAATTTCATTCATTTCAAGATACAATCTTGAATTTGCAAAAATATTGGAGCAAACATGGATGTATAATTTTACAACCATACGATTTAGAAGTCGGTGCTGGAACATTTCATCCGGCTACAACACTTAGATCTTTAGGAAAAAAACCATGGAAAACAGCTTATGTTCAACCGTCAAGAAGGCCAACAGATGGAAGATATGGGGAAAATCCAAACAGACTTCAACACTATTATCAATTTCAAGTTTTGATTAAACCTTCACCAAAAAATATAAAAAAACTTTATTTAAACAGCCTTTCAGCAATTGGAATCAAACATAAGGAGCATGATATAAGATTTGTTGAAGATGATTGGGAAAGTCCAACATTAGGAGCAGCTGGGCTTGGATGGGAAGTTTGGTGTGATGGTATGGAAGTAACTCAATTTACTTATTTTCAGCAAATGACTGGAATTGAATGCAACCCCATATCTGTTGAATTGACTTATGGATTAGAAAGACTTTGTATGTTCACTCAAGCAAAAAAAAATGTTTTTGATTTAGAATGGAATAATGATGGAGTTTTATACCGAGATGTATTCCATCAGTCAGAAAAAGAATTTTCAAAATATAATTTTGAATTAGCCAATACTGATAATTTATTTAAAATATTTGATATGACTGAGAAAGAATCTAAATCTTTGATTGACAACAAGCTATCTTTACCAGCTTATGACCAATGTTTAAAAGCTAGTCATATTTTTAACATACTAGATGCTAGGGGAGTAATAAGTGTGGCCCAAAGAGCTGAGTATATAGCAAGGATCAGAGATCTTGCAAAAGATGTTGGTAAGATTTGGCTTGAAAGTCAAAAATAAAAATGGCTGAATTTTTATTAGAATTATTTAGCGAAGAAATACCCGCAAACTTGCAATCAACCGCAAGAATAAATTTGATTACAAGTTTTAAAAAATTTTTTGAAAAAGAAAATATAAATTATAAAGATGATGGCAAAGTTTTTTCGACACCAAATAGATTAGTTTTATATTTTAAAAAAATTGAAAGAGAAATACATCGAAAATCGGAAGAGATAAGAGGTCCAAATACAAAAGCTCCCGAGAATGCAATACAGGGTTTTTTAAAGTCAAATTTAATTCAAAAACAAGATATTTATAAGAAAACTACTGATAAAGGTGAGTTTTTTTTTTATAAAAAGCCTTCAAAAAATATTAAATCAGAAGATATTTTAAAAGCTAACATTCCAAGCATATTAGAAAATCTATCCTGGAAAAAATCAATGAAATGGGGAGAGCATAATCTTTATTGGGGCAGACCTTTAAAATCAATATTTGCAATTTTTGATAACAAACCTTTAAAGTTTGAGTTTCATCATTTATCAAGTTCAAATTCAACATATATAGATAAAGATTTCGAAGAGAAAACAAAAATATTTAAAAATATTAAATCATATTTTTCCTATTTTAAAAAATTAAAAATTATTATCGATAATGATTTACGAAAAAAATATATAAAAAAAAAATTAATAGAACTATCGAACAAAAAAAACCTTCAAATAAATATTAACGATAAGTTGTTAAGTGAGGTAACCGATATTGTTGAAAAACCCAAGATAATTGCATGTATATTTGATAAAAAATACTTAGATGTACCAAAAGAAGTTATTACAATAACTATGCAACATCATCAAAAATATTTCCCAACATTTGATAAAAAAAATAATTTAACAAATAATTTTTTTATTGTTGCAGATTCAATTGATCCTAAAGGTTTTGTTAAAATTGGAAATGAAAGAGTAATCGATGCAAGATTAAGTGATGCAGAATTTTTTTGGAATAAAAATAAATCTCAAAATTTGTTAAAGCAAATATCAAAATTAAAAAATATTAATTATTTTAAAGGATTAGGAAGTTATTATAATAAAGTTCAAAGAATAAGAAAGTTAAGTAGTCTTATTTCGGACGAATTATTAATTAGTAAAGAAAAAATAGAAATTGCATCTTCTATATGCAAAGTAGACTTACTTTCAGATCTTGTGGGAGAGTTTCCAGAATTACAAGGTGTTCTAGGAGGATATTTTGCTGAGGCTCAGGGCTTTGAAAAAGAAGTTTGCACTGCCGTTAGTGAGCATTATTTGCCAACTGGATTAGAAAGCAGGATTCCAAAAAAAACATATAGCATAGCTCTATCACTAAGTGATAAATTAGATTCACTTGTAGGTTTTTTTGGATTGAACTTAAAACCCTCAAGCTCAAAAGATCCGTATGCTTTAAGAAGATCAGCAATAGGTTTATTGAAAATGATTTTAGAAAACAATAAAGAACTGAAGTTAAGAGATTTGATTAATTATAGCTGTGAATTATACAGCGAGCAAAATATTAATTTTAAATTAAAAGAAGTTCAAAAAGATCTTTTTGATTTTTTTCGTGAAAGATTTAAAAATTTTATGAAGGAAAAAGAAATTAGAAATGATATTGTTGAAAGCGCAATATTAGATTACAACATTGATAATATTTTAAAAATTTATAAAAAAACATTAATCTTTAATAAATTAATTTCAAAAGAGACTGGAAAAGATGTGATGTTTAGTTATAAAAGAGCATCAAACATTATTTCTAATGAGTTAAAAAATAACAAAATAGAGTTAACAGGCGCTGCAGACCCAGGACTTTTTAAAAGTGAGTTTGAAAAAGTACTTTTTAAAAAAATTCAAGAAATAAGGAAGGATTTTACAAACATTAGTGTAGAGGATGACTACGAAGGTATTTTAAAATCACTAGCATCAGTAAAAAATCAAGTAAATGAATTTTTTGATAATGTAATTGTAAATGATGAAGATGAATTGATTAAAAAAAATAGGCTAGAACTTTTACAAATGTTATGTAAAACCTTCGATAATTATTTAAATTTTTCTAAAGTAGAAAGTTTAGAGTGAAAAAATTAGTTTTTAATTTTAAATCAAAAGATACAAAAAAAATAAGAATCCCAAAAAATATTTTAGGGGGAAAAGGGGCTAACCTTGCTGAAATGGGAAGGCTTGGATACCCAATTCCATCTGGATTTACTATCTCTGCTGAGGTGTGTGACCTATTCTACAAAAATAATAAAAAAATAGCTCCAAAAATATTAAAACAGATAAAAGATCAAATAAAAAATATTGAAAAAGACTCTGGAAAAAAATTTGGAGATTTAAAAAACCCATTATTAGTTTCGGTTAGATCAGGAGCAAGAGTTTCAATGCCTGGGATGATGGACACGATATTAAATTTAGGCTTAAATGACAAAACAGTCTTAGCGCTTGCTAAAAAAACTTCAAATAAGAGATTTGCAAAAGATAGTTACAGAAGATTCATTCAAATGTATTCCAATGTTGTTTTAGGAGTTGAAAGCTATAATTTTGAAGAACTTATTGAAAACTATAAATTAACAAAAGGAGTTTTGTTGGATACAGATCTAGACGAAAATGATTGGGATGGTTTAATTAAAGATTTTAAAAATATTGTAAAAGAAAAAACAAAAAAAGAATTTCCTCAGGATGTCAATCAACAATTAAAAGGAGCTATATCAGCAGTATTTTTATCTTGGCAAAGTAATAGAGCAAAAATTTATAGAAAACTTAATCAGATACCTTCTGACTGGGGAACCGCTGTTAATGTTCAGTTAATGGTATTTGGAAATATGGGTCAAGACTGTGCAACTGGAGTTGTTTTTACGAGAAACCCATCAACAGGTTCAAATGAAATTTATGGAGAATATTTAATTAACGCTCAAGGCGAAGATGTTGTTGCGGGTACAAGAACTCCACAATACATAACAAAAAAGGCAAGAATTGAAGCCAAGGTTAAAGAAAGCTCAATGGAAGAGTCTATGCCCGAGACTTTTAAAGAGCTGAATAAAATTTTAAGAAATTTAGAAAAATATTATAAAGACATGCAAGATGTTGAATTTACAGTTGAAAATCAAAAACTTTGGATTCTACAAACTAGATCTGGAAAAAGAACAGCAAAATCTGCAGTGAAGATTGCAGTAGATATGGTTAAAGAAAAATTAATTACAAAAAAAGATGCAGTTATGAGAGTAGACCCTCATTCTTTAGATACACTTTTGCATCCAACCCTAGATGAAAAAAGTAAAATTAATGTTATTGCAAAAGGCTTACCAGCATCTCCTGGAGCTGCAAGCGGAAAAGTAGTTTTTTCATCTGATGAAGCTGAAAGACTTAATGAAATGATGCAGGATACAATTTTAGTAAGAATAGAAACATCACCAGAAGATATACACGGTATGCATGCTGCAAAAGGAATATTAACATCAAGAGGAGGAATGACAAGTCATGCAGCAGTAGTTGCTAGAGGAATGGGAAGACCATGTGTTTCAGGATCAAGTGAGATTGATATTAATTATGATGGAAAAATTTTTAAAACTGCATCTATAGAGATAAAAGAGGGTGATTTAATTACAATAGATGGATCTACGGGGAGAATTATTCAAGGAGAAGTTCCAAAAGTAAAACCTGAAATTTCAGGAGATTTTTCAAAATTAATGAATTGGGCAGATAACTTTAGAAAATTAAAAGTAAGAGCAAATTCTGAAACTCCACTAGATACAAAAACTGCAAGAGATTTTGGAGCAGAAGGAGTAGGACTGTGTAGGACAGAACATATGTTTTTTGATGAACAAAGAATTTTGTCTGTAAGAGAAATGATACTTTCAAAAACTAAAAAAGATAGAAATCAGGCATTAGAAAAGCTTTTACCTCATCAAAAAAACGATTTTATTAAAATATTCAAAATTATGAGTGGTTTACCTGTAACAATCAGATTACTGGATCCTCCTTTACATGAATTTCTTCCAAGAACTAAAAAGGAAATCAATGAAATAGCAAACCAAATCAAATTGCCCATTAAAGAGATCGAATCAAGGATTGATGAGTTACATGAACAAAATCCAATGCTGGGCCACAGAGGCTGCAGGCTAGGAATTTCTTTTCCTGAAATTTATGAAATGCAATGTAGAGCAATCTTTGAAGCATTATTAGAATTAAAAAGGAAAAAAACAAAATCAGCATTTCCTGAAATAATGATACCGTTAGTTTCTACAGAAGCAGAAATAAAAATTATGAAAGATCTTGTAATAAGAACTGCAAAAAAAGTTCAAGATCAAAATAAAATAAAGATTAAATTTTTAGTTGGAACAATGATTGAATTACCAAGAGCCGCCATAAAAGCCAAGGATATAGCAAAACATGCTGAATTCTTTAGTTTTGGAACAAATGATTTAACACAGACAACATTTGGAATTAGCAGAGATGATAGTGGAAAATTTTTAAATGACTATATTGAAAATAAGATTTTTGAAATAGACCCTTTTATATCAGTCGATGAAGGAGTAGGCGATCTTATTAAAATTGCATCTGAAAAAGGAAGAAAACAAAATAAAAATATAAAATTAGGCATATGTGGTGAGCATGGAGGAGACCCTAAAAGTATACACTTTTGTTCAGAAGTAGGCTTGGACTATGTTTCATGTTCTCCTTATCGAGTACCAGTAGCGAGACTTGCTGCAGCACAAGCACAATTAAAAAAATAATTTAAGTAATTAGATTTGCATTTTTAAATCTAGCGCAGGCACACTATGAGTAATAGAACCAACTGAAATTCTTTCAACACCAGTTGTGGCAATTTTTTTAACATTTTTCAATGTAATGCCTCCAGAGGCTTCAGTTTCATAAAGTTTTTTTGAGAGTTTTATCCCTTTTCTCAAATTTTTAAGACTCATATTATCGAATAAAATTCGGTCAAATTTTAAACCAATTATTTTTTTTAATTGATTTAAATTGTCAACCTCAACTGTAATTTTTTTTCCTTTTTTAGATTTAATTGCTCTTTTGACTATTTCTCTAATATTTTTATTTGCAGCTATATGATTATCTTTAATTAAAAATTCATCACTTAAATTAAATCTATGATTTTCTCCACCACCAAGTTTAACTGCATATTTTTGTATAACTCTTAAATTTGGAATAGTTTTTCTAGTACAGCAGATTTTTGTTTTTTTATTAACTTTTTTTACAAAATTATTTGTTTTAGTAGCAATACCAGAAATATGAGACAAAAAATTTAAAGCAACTCTTTCTCCAATTAATATATTTTTTATATTACCTTCAATAATTGCAATTAAATCTCCTTTTTTTATTTGAGATCCTTCTTTTTTTTTTGTTTTAATTTTAATTTTTTTATCAATTAATTTAAAAGTCTGTTTTACAAATTCTAATCCCCCTATTATTCCTACCTGGTTTGACAATAGCTTTACTTTTTTTTTAACATTATTTCTCAATAGATTTGTAGTAATATCCCCCGCAGGATACAAATCTTCATTTAGAGCTACTTTACAAATATTTTTAATGAAACTTTTACTTAATTTAATTTTTAGCACAGATTTTATCTGCCTATCTCTGCCATTCTTTCTACAGACTTTCTAGCTTTCTCTATAGTTTCTTTATCCATAATTAATTCATTAGTTTCATTTTCTAAACAATCCAATATTTTTGGTAATGTTATTTTTTTCATATGTGGACATAAATTGCATGGACGAATAAATTTTACATTAGGATTGTCAATTTGAACATTATCACTCATTGAACATTCAGTAACCATCATTACTTTTTCTGGCTGATTGTCTTTAACATATTTTATCATACCGCTAGTAGATCCTGCAAAATCACTAGCTCTTATAACGTCTGGAGGACATTCAGGGTGAGCAATTATTTTTATTCCAGGGTTATTTTTTCTAATTTCATTTATTTCTTCATCATTAAATTGTTCGTGCACTTCACACGTACCTTTCCATGAAATAATTTCTATATCTGTTTGAGAAGCAACATATTTTGCTAAAAAATCATCAGGCAAGAAAATAACTTTTTTTACTCCTAGTGATTGTACAATTTTTAACGCATTAGCTGAAGTACAGCATATGTCAGTTTCTGCTTTTACTTCAGCAGATGTGTTAACGTAAGAAACTACTGGAACTCCAGGGTATTTTTTTTTTAAATTTCTAACATCTTCCCCTGTAATTGATGATGACAAAGAGCAACCAGCATCCATATCTGGTAGAAGAACTTTTTTTTCTGGGCTCATCAGTTTTGCTGTCTCGGCCATAAAATGAACTCCACACATTACTATAATGTTAGCACTTGTTTTTGCAGCCTCAACAGCTAGAGCAAGAGAGTCTGCCGAAAAATCCGAAATACCATGATATATTTCTGGAGTTTGGTAATTGTGTGCAAGAATTACAGCATTTTTTTCTTTTTTCAGTTTATTAATTTTATAAATATAAGGAGCATGAATTGCCCATTCAATTTCTGGGATTGTTCTTGATACTTTCTGATAAATTTGATCAGTTGCCTTTTTTATCTCTGCATTAACTTCCATATCAAAACTTACCAACTTGAAATTGAATTGTCATTAATTTATTCTGACGCATAAGATGCGGTCATGCTGAAATTGGTAGACAGGCACGGTTGAGGGCCGTGTGGGCTTGGCCCATGAGAGTTCAAATCTCTCTGACCGCACCAAGAATTGAGATAAATCAAACTTTTTTTTAAAGGGTACCTGGCAACATAACGCCCCTTAAAATTGTTATAAGAAATAGATATTGATTATGCAAAAGATGCCTATGAAAATGCGAAAGACATTTATCTAGATATTAAGCATAAATTTATTTATAGTAATTCATCTAATTAAGACTTATTTATTAAAGTTATAAAAATCTAACTCATTAGCAAAGTCTTCTTCTATTTTTTTAATAATGTAACCTTTTTTAAAAAAGTTTATCATTTTATTATCTCTAATCTATGGTTTCCTTCGCCTATAATTAAAAATCTTTTTTTTTTAACTGATAACTTTGAATTTTTGATTACATTTATTTCTTTCAAATATGAATTAATTATTTTTAAAGATAATTTTTTTAAAGTATTATTTTTAATATAATTAAAAAAATTTTTGATTTTATAAATATCTTTTAAATAACTTTCTATATTTTCTTCTTGATCTAAAGTTTTATATTTATTCCAAACTTTTGTCTTTAAAGTTTTGTATTGTAAAAAATTTAATAAATGATCTAGATTTGTTTGTAATTGAATTGGAACAAAAAAATCATCAACAAAATGCTTAATATTATTTGCTGGTAATTTACTTTTTTTCATACAGTTAATCATATTATTTTTTCCAATTATTGCTGCTATTGGTCTTAATTTTTTTATTAAATTCCATCTAAATCCACCATCTCCATATACTAAAAGTAAAATAATACCTCCTTTTTTTGTTACTCTAATAAGCTCATTAATTGATTTAAACATATCTACGGTATGATGTGCTACACCATAAGAAATTGTAATATCTGAAAAATTATTTTTAATTTTAAGTTTTGCACTTTCTCCATATTTAAAATAAATATTTGAATATTTTATAAATTTTTTTTTGTTATAATTGATGTTTTTTTTAGAACTATCAATTCCAATTACTTTTTTTGCTTTTAATAGACTTGCTAAAACACACCATCTTCCAGAACCACAACCAACATCTAAAACTATCTTGTTTTTAAAATTCTTATCTTTAAAATTATTTATTTTAAAACGTTTTTTTATAAGATTTATTGAATCTATAAATTGATCGTCATTTAAATTTTTCCATAAATCATGGAATAAATCTCCAGTTTCTATACTAATATTTTTCATTAAACATTTCTTATAACAATTTTAAACATTTCTTATAACAATTTTAAGGGGCGTTCTGTTGCCAGGTGCCCCAAACCCCGTAACTTAATTAATAAATTAATTAAGCTGCAATTGCGTAACTTTCGTTAGCATTTATAATTTAGCCCGTTACGGCGGAACAATACCGAACGAAAGAACAACTTTTAGACACTCGTCGATTCTGGTTCACCCCCATAAGTTGTAATTGGTGGAGGTGGTGGGTACTGCCCCCACGTCCGCAATGCTTATTACGAAATTCGTTTATCGTCGTAGTTGGAAAACCAACATTATTAATATAAAAGTAAAATTAATAGATTCAATATTTTATTCATGAAATTAACTAAAGAACAAGAACAAGAGATTAAAGAACAACAAAGCCAAGAAACTACCACAAAAAGAGTTACTGCACCAAATCTTGAAAAAATTCTCTATGAAGCAATACCTATTCTAGACCATGGTTTTGTAAGAGTTGTTGATTATATGGGTAATGATACATCTATTGTTCAGGCAGCTAGAGTTTCTTATGGAAAAGGAACAAAAAAAGTTTCAACAGATTCAGGTTTAATAAAATATTTAATGAGACACTGGCATAGTACTCCATTTGAAATGTGTGAAATAAAATATCATGTAAAGCTTCCGATATTTATTGCACGACAATGGATTAGACATAGAACAGCAAATGTTAATGAATATTCTGCAAGATATTCAATTTTAGATAAAGAGTTTTATCTACCCAAAACAGAACATTTGGCTGCTCAATCTCAAAGCAACAGGCAAGGAAGAGGAGATGTGCTCCAAGGAGAACAGGCCAAAAAAGTTTTAGATCTTTTAAAAAATGATGCAGAACAAACTTACAATAATTATGAAATGATGCTCAATGAGCGTTATGATGGTTCTGTAATAGATGAAAAAGGAGTTGGTCTAGCGAGAGAACTAGCTAGAATGAATTTAACTTTGAATACATATACCCAATGGTATTGGAAAACTGATTTACTTAATCTAATGAACTTTTTAAGATTAAGAGCAGATCATCATGCGCAGTATGAAATAAGAACTTATGCTGAAACAATGTTAGACACATTAAAAAAATGGGTACCAATAACATACGAAGCATTTATGAATTATAGAGTAGGAGGCACAGAAGTGTCAGCAAAAGGAAAAACTATATTACAAAAATTAATTAAAGGTGAAGAAATTAACTTAGAACAATCAGGTTTATCAAAAAGAGAATGGAATGAATTAATGATTGCTTTTGATCTTAAAGATAAGTTAATTTAACCTTTTCTGCTAAACTTAGATATATTTTTGAAATTTCATGATCTGGCTTACTTTCTACGATTGGTGTCCCAAGGTCGCCAAGTTTTCCAACCTCAGGATTAATTGGAATTTCACCTAAAAATTCTTTATTAAATTCCTCAGAAGTTCTTTTAACTCCTCCCTCTCCAAAAATTGGATATTTTTTTCCATCGTCACCAGTAAAGTGACTCATGTTATCAATTAAACCAATTATTTTTACTCCAAGTTTATCAAACATAGCTATTCCACGTTTTACATCCTGCAACGCAATTTCTTGTGGTGTAGAAATAATAATGACTCCATCCATTTTTATTTCCTGGGAAAAAGTAAGCTGAGTATCACCCGTTCCTGGGGGCATGTCTACAATTATAAAATCTAAATCTTTCCAAGAAACTTTTTGGGTAAAAGTTTTTATAGCACTTGTTACCATTGGGCCCCTCCATATCATTGGAGTTTGTTCTTCAGTTAAAAAACCAATAGACATACATTGAATGCCATACTTTAAAATTGGGTTTAAAGTTTTGCCATCACTTTTAGGTTTTTCATTTATTGAAAATAACTTTGGCAGCGAAGGCCCATAAATATCCGCGTCTAACAACCCAACTTTGCATCCTATTTTTTTTAACGCAATTGCAATATTTGTAGCAAATGTAGATTTTCCAACACCACCTTTTGCACTTGAAATTGCTATTGTAAATTTTGTTCCATTAATAGGGTTTTTTTCAAAGGATTTTTGTCGCGGTTTTGTATCCATCAATTCAACTTACCTTGTTTTTCTTGATAAAGACACTATATACATTGTCATATGAGCGATTTCAAAAATCAAAGTCCATGGGGAGCTCCTCCCGGGGGAGGAAACGGTGACGGTTTTAGAAGAGGACCGACTCCACCAGATATCGATGAAATTGTAAAAAATATCCAAGATAAAATAAAAAGATTTATTCCAGGCGGAAGTGCATCTGGAGGAAAACCAATAGTTTTTGGTTTAGTAATATTATTAATTATTTGGGCCTTGAGTGGTCTTTATAGAGTTTTGCCTGATGAACAGGGGGTAGTTTTAAGATTTGGAAAGTTTATAAAAACAACCCAACCAGGTTTGAATTATCATATACCTTTTCCAGTTGAAAGTGTTCTAACTCCCAAAGTTACCAAAGTAAACAGAATTGATATTGGTTTTAGATCAGAAAGAGATAGTGGTTTTGGTTCAAGTGGAGTAGCAGATGTTCCAGAAGAAAGTTTAATGTTAACTGGAGACGAAAATATTGTGAACATAGACTTTTCTGTATTTTGGGTAATTAAAGATGCAGGAAATTTTCTATTTAAAATTCAGGACCCAGAAGGAACAGTTAAAGCTGCTGCAGAAACAGCCATGAGAGAAGTTATTGCTAGATCAAA
>CABZXL010000021.1 GCA_902529715.1 uncultured Pelagibacteraceae bacterium
GAGATGGACCAGGTGGACCAGGCGGACCTGGTAGTCCAGGAGATCCAATGGGACCAGGCGGACCAGGTGAACCTGGAGAACATAAGGGAAATTAATCTAAAAAAAAACTAAGTTTATATTTAATTAATGTTCTAAAAAAATATTATTTTTTTTCCATTAGCCAGAGTGCATTATGACTTAAAAAATATATCTTACCAGTGCTTGGATGTATTTGTATATCTCTTATTCTTCCAATTTTATTTTTAAAAATAATACCTTCTTTAACATTTTTTTTATCAGAAAAATCAAGTTTCCTTAGCGACTTATCTTTCAAGGAAGTGATAAGTGCACAACCATTCCATTCTTTAAATTCTTCACCTTTGTAAATATTAATTGCGCTAGTTGCTATAGAGGGTACCCAATATTGTATCGCTTTTGTAAAACCTGGTTTCCATTTAGGACCAATTTTTGTACCACTATAATTTGTTCCACCCCATCCTAATATTTTCCAACCATAATTTTCCCCTTCTTTAACTTCACCAAACCAATCACCACCTCTAGCACCATGGTTGCTAATATAAATTTTTCTATCAAAAGGTGATAATGTTAAGCCTTGAGGATTTCTAACACCAATTTGATAAATTTCTGGAAGCCAATTTTTTTTATCTTTAAATTTTGGATTATCTTTTGGAATACTTCCATCCAAATGAATTCTAATTATACTTCCAGGATGTTTTGTTTCATCTTGAGCAATCATTCCTTGCCCTCTTTCTCCTAATGAAGCAAATAAATAATCATCTTTAATAGCCAGTCTAGATCCAAAGTGATATGGAGAGTCGATTGGAGGAGAGGCTTGAAAAATATTTTTGAAAACTATTTTATTTTTATCGAATAATCCTTTAGCTATAGATGTACTAGTTTCTGAGTTTTCTCTTTGCTCTGTATAGGATACCCACACAGAATTATTATGAAATATTATATCTAAGAGTCCACCTTGGCCATAATTTAATACTTTCAAATTGTGATCTATCTCATTAATATTATTATTAGTTATATTTAATAATTTTATTTTACCTTGTTTTTCAGTAATTAATAATTCTGCATCACTTACAAAAGTGGAACCCCAAGGTTCATCAAGTGAAATAATTTTTTTAAGTTTAAATTCTGTAGCTTCAACAATTGAAGTAAGAAAAAAAAATAAAAATGTTAACCTTTTCCACGCCATGGAATTGTTTTATCTATTATTTTTCTAATTGTAACGTCGAATAATAGTCCCAGCATTCCCATTACGAATATAGTTATCCAAATAACTTCATATTGCATATATTTTCTTGCGACATTTTCCACAAATCCAATTCCCGAAGTACCAGCTAAAAACTCCGCAGCAACTAATGTTCCCCAACACATACCAACTGCAACTCTTACTCCTGTTAATATTTCAGGTAACGAGTTAGGAAATATAACTTCTCTTAATATTTGCCATCTAGAAGCACCCAATGAATGCGCGGCATGAATTTTAGAAAGTTGAGTTCCTGATGCTCCAGCTCTTGCAGAAATAATCATAATAGAAAAAGAAACCATAAATAATAAAAATACTTTTCCTAGGTTATCAATTCCAAAAACAGTAATAACTAACGGAGCCCAAGCAAGAGGTGGAACTGGTCTATATAGTTCGACTAATGGATCAAAAAATCCTTTGGCGAACCTGTTTAGACCCATAAATAAACCTAATGGAACACCAAAAATAATTCCAAGAGTTAATCCTAAAAATACTCTTAAAAATGAATCCCAAATATGCCCTGTTGGAACTGGAATTTTAAATGCTTCAAACTCACCCGTTACAACATCTAATACTTTACTTTTAAAGTTAGGTTTTACTGTTCCATCAGTACTATGAACTGGATATTTTCCTGGCATAATATCTGCTATCCAATCAGGTAATATAAAACCAACTATTCGATTTACTCCCATCATTTCGTACCAAATCATTGGAATCATTTTAAATCCAACACTTGGTTTTAAAAGATCGCCAAAAATTCTAAAAGTATCTGAAGGTTTTGGAAGCCATCTACCTGGTCCATCTTCTGCACATGTTGGACCGCTCGCAACGATAGTTCCTGCAGGAAATAATAACATATCTATATAAATTAAATTTCCCTGTTCATTTTTTTGTACAACTTCAAATTCTCTAATTGATCTTTCCATCTCGTCTAAAGAATTTGGAGGAAATACACTTTCATATTCAATTCTTTGTCCTAATTTTTTAATTTCCTTGATGAGGGTCATTTCTAATTCCTGACTATCATCTAAAGCATCTTTATATTCTTTAATTTCTTTTCTAATTTCTTCTAATAATTTTAAATATTGTGGATTATGATTTCTTAATGCAAAAAATTCATCACTAATTTTGTTTAATTCTTCAGCCGCCGTATGGAATTTTAATCCTCTTTTACTTTCTGGAAGAGGAGGGACTTCCATTCCTGTTGCACCCCAGCCAAGCTGTTTTTTAAGATCTTCTATTCTTTTATTTTCTTCTTCTATGCTTTTTATCGGAGGATAACTTATTTTTTGAAAGTCTTCTGTTAACCAAGTTATTCTATTAGTTAAATCTTTAATTTTTATTTTTGTTTCTGTTTCTAAAAGTTTTTCATCAGTCAACAAAGGTATAGTTCTTTTAGTTTTCTTAAGTAATTTAACAAATAATTCTTTATCTTGATCTTTTAAATTAGTTGAATTTTGAATAATTGTTATTTTATTTTGTATATTGATATTTTCACGTTTAATAAGGGCAGTACTTTTATGTTGTCTTTCTTCAATTGGAAAAAGATATTTTAAAGAAAGTAATGACTCATTAACTTTTGCAACTTGGCAAAGCTCATTAGCAGATTTTGGATAGAATGCTTTTGCTATATCCCAAGAATAATAAAGCCATGATAATAAAAGAAAACTAGACCCAACTATCACCCAATGAACACCACCTTTTGCTCTTTCAGGGTTACCAAAAACAGCATCACTTTTTTCAGTTTTGATTAATCTTTGTCCGTAAAGAATTGAGCCAATAACAGCAAAAATAATTAAAAAAGTTAAAATTCCAGTAATCATTTTAATTTTCTTTACCCATTATTTCTTCTTCCATGTCCCAAATCATTGATAAAATTTCTTCTCTTTTGGATACAAATTCTTTGTTATTTTTAATTTCTCTTAAATCTTCATTTAAACCCATATTTGCAAAGGGAAGTTTATATTCTTTATGTATTCTTCCTGGTCTTGGAGCCATAACGTAAACCCGCTCTCCCAACAATAGTGCTTCTTCTACAGAGTGAGTAATTAAAATAATTGTTTTTCCTGTTTCTTTCCAAATTTTTAAAACAAGAGACTGCATTTTTTCTCTAGTTAAAGCATCAAGTGCTCCTAAAGGTTCATCCATTAATATTAAGTCAGGGTCATTAATTAAACATCTGGCAAGAGCTACCCTTTGTTGCATACCTCCAGATAATTGATAAGTAGGAGTGTTTCCAAAACCTTTTAGACCAACAATATCTAGCCATTCTTCAACTTTTTCTGCAGTTTTAGCTGGATCTTCTTTTTTCATTCGTAAACCAAAGTTTACGTTTTCTGCAACTGTTAACCATTCAAACAAAGCACCTTGTTGAAAAACCATTCCTCTTTCAACTCCTGGACCATCTATTTCTTTGTTATCAAGTGTAATATTTCCAGATGTCGGACGAAGAAAACCAGCTGCAATATTTAATAAAGTTGTTTTTCCACAACCTGAAGGACCAAGAACAGTTAATAATTCACCTTTTTTTAAAGTAAAACTTATATCTTTAAGTGCGTGAACAGTTTCTCCTTTAGGAGATTTAAAAATCATATTTAAGTTTTGAGAAACTAAATCACTCATAATATTAGAACTTTATATTAAAATTTTTATAAAAAAAATAGGCACCAATTTATGCAATTGGCGCCTATTTAATATTCTATTCTTAACTCTTAATTACGGAAGATAACTAGTATCTACTACCGCTGAGTAATCTTTAAGAGCTGGGTTTTCTGAAGTAGCAAACATGTTACCCATAACACTTAGGTAAGTCATAAGTATTCCACCATCATTCAGATACTTAGACTTCATAGTCGCTGCATTAGGGAACTCAAATCCGCCCATTTGCTTTTTAGTCCCAGCAAGATCCATCGCCGCATCTTTTGCTATTACATTCATGTCTGATTTTCCAGCATTGTATCTAGCATTTGCTTCGTGAGTTACTTCTACGAAAGTTCTAACCATTCCTGGGTTTTCTTTTAGGAATTTGTTAGTTACTGAAGTAATATCAATACCAGCAATACCAGCATCTTGAGCTTCTTTAACAGTTAGTAATGAAGCACCTTTTTCCTTAGCTGCTTTGATAGATTTACCACCAAATAAACATGCCATTGCAACGTCACCGTTAACAAATGCTGCAGATCCATCTTCTGGGTTCATATCAACAACTTTCATTTTAGAAATATCAGCTCCTACAACTCTCATTGTTTCTTTGAAAACATAGTCAGCCATAGTTCCTAAAGGAACAGCAACTTTTTGGCCATCCAGTTTAGAAGCAGCATTTCCTTTATCGATACCTTTAGCAGCAACACATGTAGTTCCGCCCATTCCGTATATAACTGCAATATCAACAAGCTTAATAGGTGCTTTTGCGTTAACAGCGTTTACGAAAGGTGTTAAACCTTGTGAATAAGATATATCAATATCTCCAGACAACATAGCTTCTGTCATTTCACCACCTGTTGCAAAGTTAGTCCATTTTACTGGCACACCCAAAGCTTTATCAAAAGTTTTTTTAACTTTTGCTTCTTGGTTTGGAGTCGCCCATTCTAAGAAGAATGCAACTCTAACTTCGTTTGCAGCAGCGTTAGCAACTGAAACAGATAAGTTAAGAGCAACAATAGTTCCTAGAATAAAACTAATTATTTTTCTCATTTAATCTCCTCATGTTTTTTAAATTTAAAAAGTTAATTTAATTAGAAAATAAGAGACTTGTAAACGATAGTTTATTAGAACCCCTATAAAGAACAGAGTATATACAACTAATAATTGAATTGATTGAAATACGATTTTTATGGAGAGGTTTTAAAAATTAGTCTATGAAATCAAGTATTAAATTAACAAAAAAAAATTTAAAAATTTATGAGTTCAGAAAATAAATTTAAAATGCCCAATTCTCTTAATGAGCATTGGATGCCATTTACATCAAATAAAGATTTTAAAGAAAATCCAAGATTAATAGTTGAGGCAAAAGGTGTTTACTTAAAAAATCATCAAGGAAAAACACAAATAGATGCTAGTTCTGGATTATTTTGTAATCCACTTGGCCATGGAAGAGAAGAAATTATTGAAGCAATTACAAAACAATTAAAAACAGTAGACTATGCTCAGCCATTCCAACAAGGTTTTGGTGGATCATTTGAACTTGCAACAAAAATATCAAAACATACTCCAGGAAATTTAAATAGAATTTTTTATACAATTTGTGGTTCAACAGCTGTCGAAACAGCAATTAAAATTTCTATTGCTTATCACAAAGCACGAGGAGAAGGTCAAAGATTTAGATTTGTTGGAAGAGAAAGGGCATACCACGGAATGAATATTGGAGCTACTTCAGTAGGAGGAATGGTTAATAATGTTAAAACTTTTGCAAGTGTTTTAATGCCAGGCGTAGTGCACATGAGACATACACATTTGCCAGAGCATAAGTTTGTATCAGGACAACCAGAAACTGGAGCAGAACTTGCAAATGATTTAGAAAGAATTTGTGCAAATTTTGGTGGAGAAAATATTGCGGCATGCATTGTTGAACCTGTAGCGGGCTCAACAGGAACTCTAGTTCCACCAAAAGGTTATTTACAAAGATTAAGAGAAATTTGCGATAAACACGGAATATTATTAATTTTTGATGAAGTAATTACAGGTTGGGGAAGAATGGGTTCTCCATTTGGAGCTCAAGAATTTGGTGTAACACCAGATTTAATGACAATGGCTAAAGCTACAACTAATGGAATTGTTCCGATGGGAGTTGTTGCATGTAAAGAAGAAATTTATGATGCTATTATGGATAATGCACCAAAAGGAACTATAGAATTATTTCATGGATATACTTATTCAGGTATCCCAGTATCAGTAGCAGCAGCACTTGCTGTACAAGAAATTTTTGAAAAAGAAGATATATTTAATAGATCAAAAGAAATGGCACCTTACTTTCAAGAAGCAATATTTTCACTAAAAGATATTGATGTAGTAGAAAATATTAGAGGATACGGAATGATGGCAGGAATTGATATGAAAATGGATAAAAAAACCTGGCGTAGCAGGCTTTACATGTTTTAAACATTGTTATGATGCAGGAGTAAACTTTAAGGCAACAGGAGATTGTTTAATTATAGCTCCAATGTTTATTTCTGAAAAAAAACATATTGATGAAATAATTGAAAAACTTAGAACTGGAATTAATAATTACGCAAAATCTAAAAAAAATTAGTTCTTTATGAAAATTGGAGTTCCTAAAGAAATTAAACCTCAAGAAAATAGAATTGGTCTCACCCCAGATAGTGTCAAATCTTTAGTTTCAAATGGACACGAGGTTTTAGTTGAAAACGATGGCGGTTTTGAAGCTGGTTTTGATAATAATCAATATAAATCAGCTGGAGCTAAAATTGTTCAAAAAAGCAGAAGATATTTTTAATGATGCAGAAATAATTGTTAAAGTTAAAGAACCTTTGTCAAATGAAGTTAAAATGATTAGAGAAAATCAAATTGTTTTTACTTATCTTCATTTAGCTGCTGCAAAAGAATTAACTCAAGGATTGATTAATTCAAAATCGATTTGTATAGCGTATGAAACTGTTACAGATAAAAATGGAAGGTTACCATTACTTGCTCCAATGAGTGCTGTTGCGGGTAGAATGTCAGTACAAGCAGGAGCTCATTGTTTAGAAAAAAATCAAAAAGGAAGAGGATTATTATTAGGTGGAGCTCCTGGTGTTGAAGGGGGAACAGTAGTAATTTTAGGCGGAGGTGTTGTAGGAGAAAATGCAGCAATTATCGCAACAGGTTTAAGAGCAAAAGTTCATGTTGTAGATAAATCTGAAGCAAGATTAAAACAGTTAAGTGAAATATTTGGTGATAAAATAATTCCTCAACAGAGTGATAAAATAGACTTAAAAAAATTAGTTGCTGAGGCAGATCTTTTAGTTGGTGGAGTATTAATTCCAGGAGCAGAAGCTCCAAAATTAGTAACCAAAGATATGCTAAAATTAATGAAGCGAGGATCGGTAATTGTTGATGTAGCCATTGATCAAGGAGGATGTGTTGAAACAAGCAAGCCAACTACTCATGCCGAGCCTACTTATATCGTAGATGATGTTGTCCATTATTGTGTAGCTAATATGCCCGGGGGCGTTCCAAGAACTTCAACTATAGCGTTAAATAAAGCAACACTCCCCTTTTTAAATAAACTTGCTTCAAATGGTTATCAAAAAGCTTTAAAAGATGACAATAATTTTCTTGAAGGGTTAAATGTTTGCAAAGGTAATGTTACTTATAAAGCAGTTGCCGATGTATTTGGTCACTCTTTTGTATCTCCATCTGAAGCTATAAAATAAAAAAATGAAAAAAGAACTGCCTAGCAGTACAAAAGTTGTTGTTATAGGCGGCGGTGTAACAGGATGTTCAACAGCATATCATTTAGCAAAATTTGGATGGAAAGATACTATTTTACTTGAAAGAGACCAATTAACTTCAGGCACTACTTGGCACGCTGCTGGTCTTGTTAGTCAATTAGGACCTTCTGCAGGTGTAACAAAGATAAGAAAATATTCATTAGAGCTTTATAAAAAATTAGAAAAAGAAATAGATTTTTCTAGTGGATTAAAATTAAACGGAGCTTTATCAATTGCAACTACAAAGGGAAGGTGGCAAGAACTTAAAAGACAAGCGACCACAGCACAGCTGTTCGACGTAAATGTCGAGGTGTTAAATATTGATCAGATAAAAAAAATTTATCCAATTATTAATGAAAAAGATATTTTAGGTGGAATTTTTATGCCTGGAGATGGTCAAGCTGATCCAATTGGAGTAACAAATTTACTTGCAAAAGCTGCGAGAAAAGAAGGTGTTAAAATATTTGAAAAATCCCCAGTAGAAAAAATAATAAAAAAAAACAACAGAGTGGCAGGAGTTGTTGTTAGTGGAAAAACTATTGAATGCGAATATATAGTTCTTGCAACAGGAATGTGGTCTAGACAAATAGGAGAAGATAGCGGTTTTAGTATTCCTTTATATCCAGCAGAACATTTTTACGTAATAACCGAAGGTATTGACGAATTACCAAAAAAAATACCTGTTTTGAGAGATTTTGATGACAGCTTATATTTAAAAGAAGATGCAGGAAAAATGTTAATAGGAATATTTGAAGGTAAATCAATTCCTGCTTTTAACAAAACTAATAGAGTCCCAGAAGACTTTTCATATGGAGAATTTCCTGAAAATTTTGAACATTTTGAACCATATTTGGAAGCAGCTTTAAAAAGAGTTCCAATTTTAGAAAAAGCTGGAATTAGAAAGTTTTTTGCAGGACCAGAATCTTTTACCCCAGATACTAATACTCTTTTAGGAGAAGTTCCAGGATTACGAAATTTATTTGCATGCTGTGGATTAAATAGTATTGGAATTGGAAGTGGAGGAGGTGTTGGAAAAATTACAGCTGAATGGATAATGAAAGGTCATATAAATGAAGACTTATTTATTTATGATGTTAAAAGATTTCAAAATTTCCATTCAAAAGTAAATTTTATTAAAGAAAGAATTACAGAAACTCTAGGAGATCTATATGGAATGCACTGGCCGTTTAAACAACACAAAACTTCAAGAAATCAAAAGCTAGTTCCTTATCACGAAGAATTAAAAAAAGCTGGAGCATGCTTTGGTGTTTCAGGCGGGTATGAAAGACCAATGTGGTTTGCAAAAAATGGGAAAAAGGCAGAATATGAATATTCTTATAATTATCAAAACTGGTATCCATCAGCAGAATTTGAAACGAAGAATGCAAGAGAAAATATTGGATTATTTGAACTTACTCCTTTTGCCAAATATGATTTAGAGGGTAAAACTGTTCATCAAGAGCTTCAAAAAATCTGTACTGCAAATATTAAAAAAGAAATTGGAAAATGTACCTATACCCAAATGCTGAATGAAGATGGAGGAATTGAAGCAGATTTAACTACTGTATGTTTAGGAGAAAATAATTTTAGAATTATAACTGGCGCCGCAAATAGAGAACACGATAAATTTCACATAGAAAAACATTTATCAGAGGATGTTAAATTATTAGATATTACAGATGATTATTGTGTTCTTGGTGTATTTGGACCAAAAAGTAGAAATTTAATGAAAGATTTAAGTAATGATGATTATTCAAATGAAAATTTTAAATTTGGAACTGCAAAATATATTACAATTAATAATAATCAAATATGGACACAAAGATTATCTTATGTTGGTGAACTAGGTTATGAACTTTATATAGAAAAAAATAAGGCAAAAGAAATTTATAATCTAATTTTAGACAAAGGAAAAAAATATCAACTAAGCCACTGTGGTATGCATGCAATGGATATCATGAGAATGGAAAGTGGCTTTCTACATTGGGGTCATGACATTTCACCTGAAGAAAACCAATATGAAGCAGGACTTAATTTTACAATCAGTTATAAAAAGAATGTAGATTTTATAGGAAAAAAAAAATTACTTGAAGCTAAAGATAAAAAACAAATAAAAAAATTTATAATGTTAACTTTAAAAGACAGTAGGCCAGGTGAACCATTAATGCTACATGATGAACCCATTTATCTTGATGGTAGAATTATAGGAAGAACTACTTCAGGAAATTATTCATTTAATTTTAATAAAAATTTAGCTTTTGGTTACATAAAAGTTGATGGTGATATAAATTCATTAAAAAATAAAACGATAGAAATTGAAATCGAAAAAAAAAAATATAAAGCGGATATTTTAATCAACTCTTTAAATCAAAAAAATTATAAAAATTTGTAATTTAGAAGCATTCTAGCTTATTTTCCAACCCAATTTGGACAATTATTTAATTGTTTGGTTTAATTATATGTGATTAAATATTAATAATATGAGTGGAGAGCAGATCACAAATAATTCAGTTGAGACCCAAACTATGGAAGGTGAACTTCACTCATTAAAAAATTCTTCATCAAAAAAAAAACAAAGAGTAGACATTAACGTCTTGTTAAACAATGTAAGATTAGCTCAAAAAAAAGAAAAAATGGAATCAACAATTTTCTTTGGATTGGTTGCTGCGGTTATATTAGTAACTGGGGTAATTGTCTCTATCTAACTAAAAAAAATAATATTATTAATTTTTGATATTGTAGTGCTTAGCTCTTTTATATTATTTAACCTTAGTTTATTTAAATTAGAAACAAATTTACCTTTTGTCATATAATAAAGATTATCATCGTCTTTAAAAATATCACCTTGTTTTAATAAAATTTTTAATTTTCTAATTATTGTTGGTCTTGGTATTCCTGTAAGTTCACTAATTGTCATAGCATTTATTCCTTTTTTATTTCCAATGTAGAAAACTTCATCTATCCACTCTTTTTGATAATGTCTTTTATTTTGAGACTTTTTTAAAAACATGATTTGATTGTACATTAAGCAACCGGCAATGAAAAAAAGTTCCGAATCATTATTAGCCAATTCTTTTCTAACAAGAACATAATTTATTTGGTAATCTAAAAAAATTGCTAGAATTTGTGTAAATCTTTCTTTTATTTTTTTTATGAAAAATTCTTTTTCATAATATTTTTTTACTTTTTTTTCTTTGTGCAATAAATATGAAACATATTGTAAAATTTTTGAAAAAGAATTAATTGTATTTTCTGGCTTTTGAAGTAGACCTGCTTTTAAAGTTACAGTAATAGTTTTTTTATTCTTTATTAGCACACCATCTTTTTGCAATTCTAAAATTTTTCTTCTTGTAGTTTCTTTAGAAATTCTAAGCTTTTTAGATATTTCAATTATATTAATTCTTTCTAAATCAAATCTAGGACTAATATAAAATTCATTTAAAGATTTAACTTTAAATATTTCATTAAGTTCAGAAAAATTTTCTTTATATAAAAATACTATGATATTATATTTATCTAAATCCCCCAGAGCTCGATAGGCTTGTTGAAGCCAACTAAACTGGAATTCAATAAATAAATAATGGATTGAATCATAATTATCACAATAAATATCATAAATATTTTTCTCAGAAATTTTTGTTGGAGTATCTTTATTTATATAAAAATTTTGCATTCTAAAAATAATTTTTTATAAAAAAAATATAACAAATTATTTATTGAAATTGAAACCTCTATTTAGAAAAAGTATCGTTAAATTGATTACTAACTCTTACAAATGTTGTACATTTACTTAACTGTTTCAAAGATGGTGCACCAACATAAGTGCAACTACTTCTAACACCACCTAAAATATTTAAAATAGTGTCTTTTATTTTTCCTCTGTATTTAACTCTAACAGTTCTTCCTTCACTACTTCTGTAATCTGATAATCCACCGTAATGTTTTTTATTTGCAATATCAGAACTTGATCCATAAAACTCAATATATTTTGATCCGTTTGATTTTACTAATTTACCTTTACCTTCATCATGTCCCGCGAGCATGCCACCGAGCATTACAAAATCTGCTCCACCACCAAAACCTTTTGCAACATCACCTGGACAAGTGCACCCACCATCTGCAATTATATGCGCACCCAAGCCATGAGCAGCATCAGCACATTCAATTACAGCACTTAATTGAGGATATCCAACCCCAGTTTGAATTCTTGTTGTACAAACACTTCCTGGTCCTATACCAACCTTAACAATATCTGCTCCACTTAATACTAGCTCTTGAGTCATGTCTGCTGTTACAACATTTCCTGCAATAATAGTTTTTGTTGGATATTTATCTCTTACCGACTTAATAAAACTTGTAAAATGCTCTGAGTAACCATTTGCTACATCTATACAAATAAATTTAAAGAAACTGAATTCTTTCATTATTTTATCTAAATTAAGAAAGTCTTCTTTTTTTATTCCAATACTTATTGCGAGGTTTGAATACATCAATTTAACTTTTTTATTTTGTTTGATTTTTTTAACATCATGCTGTTTTGTTAAACATGTAATCATTCCATATTCATTTAATTTTTCAGCAATACCTAATTCTCCTACACCATCCATGTTTGCTGCCATAATTGGTGTCCCTGACCAT
Source organism: uncultured Pelagibacteraceae bacterium (assembly GCA_902529715.1). Lineage (GTDB taxonomy): Bacteria > Pseudomonadota > Alphaproteobacteria > Pelagibacterales > Pelagibacteraceae > Pelagibacter. Next base: position 12,325 of record CABZXL010000021.1, read on the forward strand.
TCGTTTTTACTGTATTTAAATCTATAAGTTCTTAGAAGATTTACATCTTTTCTGCTTCTTAGTGTGCTTCTTTTAGGTCTAAACAACACATCAGAGTAATCTAATTTTAATTCTTCCTCAATTCTCATCGATAATGAAACTAACGACGAAAAACATTATTTCAATTGAAATATGAACTGTGGATAAGTATTGAAACAAAATATAAAACTATTATAAATCAACAGAAATCAATGGCGGGGTAGCTCAGTTGGTTAGAGCGCGGGACTCATAAGCCCGAGGTCAGTGGTTCGATCCCACTTCCCGCTACCAAGTGAAATATAAAAAATGAACAAAATCACATCAAAGAAAAAAATTTACGCAATAGTAATTTGTTATAATAGTGCTCCAGCAATTGAAGACCTTTATAATAAAATTGATAAAGATTTATTTGATAAAATTTATTTTTTTGATGACAATTCAACAGATGACTCTTATGAAATTGCTAAAAGATTTGATTGGAAAATTATAAAAAATGAAAAAAATTTAGGCCATGGAGGAAATTTAAAAAAAGCTATTGAAACTGCTTTTATTGACGGTGCAGATTATGCTTTAGAAATACATGCTGATAATCAATATGATCCAAATTCTATAATTAATGCTAAAAATTTTTTAGAAAATGATTTTGCCTTAGTTATTGGGTCTAGATTTGTAAATAAAAATCCATTTCTTAAAGATGGAATGCCTTTTTTGAGATTTATATCAAATAAATTAATGAGTGGCATGACAAGTA
>CABZXL010000022.1 GCA_902529715.1 uncultured Pelagibacteraceae bacterium
TGTTTTGTTTTTAGTTCAGATACAAAATATGAAATATTTTAAAATAGCAAAAGATATAGATAAGGATTATTATGAAAATTATTTAATTGCAAAAAAATCTGGGGTTCAATTTCTTGCCTATAAGTGTAAAGTTGACCCTAAAGAAATAAGAATAGAAAAAAAAATAAAAATTATTGATGAGTGATTATACAGAAAAATTTAAAAAAATGCGTGCTGCTGGAAGCTTGGCTGCTAAAACTTTAGATATGCTAACTGATTATATTAAACCAGGCATATCAACTGATGAACTAGATAATCTTGGTTATGAGTTTATAAAAGATCATGGTGCATATTCTGCGCCACAATTTTATAGAGGTTATAAAAAGTCTTTATGCACTTCGTTAAATCATGTTGTTTGTCATGGAATACCATCGGATAGAATTTTGAACGAAGGTGACGCTATAAATATTGATGTAACTGCAGTATTGGATGGCCATTATGGTGACACAAGTAGAATGTATACTGTTGGAGAAGTTTCAATTAAATCTAAAAATTTAATTGACGCAACTTACAATTCAATGATGAAAGCAATTAGTATTTTAAAACCAGGATTAAATTTAGGAGATATTGGTCATGAAATTCAGTCACATGTTGAGAAAAAAGGTTTTAGTGTTGTTAGAGATTTTTGTGGTCACGGAATTAGCACAATATTTCATGAACCTCCCAATGTTTTACATTACGGAAAAAAAAATACTGGAATAAAAGTTTATCCAGGAATGACTTTTACAATAGAACCAATGATTAATTTTGGAAAATATGATGTAAAAGTGTTAAATGATGGATGGACGGCTGTTACTAAAGATAAATCGCTATCAGCACAATTTGAACATACTGTAGGAATTACTGAAAATGGATATGAAATCTTTACAGAATCTGCTAAAGGTTATTCTAAGCCTCCATACAAATAATTAATGATTAATAGATATTCAAGAAAAGAACTCACACATATTTGGTCTGAAGAGAGTAAATATAAAATTTGGCTTGATGTAGAAATAGCAGCAGCTCAAGCAATGGAAAAATTAGGACAAATTCCAAAGGGTGTATCATCAACTGTTAGAAGAAAAGCGAGAATAAATGTGGCTAGAATTCATGCAATAGAAGCAAAAGTCAAACATGATGTAATAGCTTTTCTTACATCGGTTACAGAGAAAGCAGGAATTAATGCAAGATACCTTCACCAAGGCATGACTTCATCGGATGTATTGGACACAAGTTTTAATATTCAATTAGTTCAATCAGGAAAAATATTATTAAAAGATATAGACGTAATTCTAAAAGTATTAAAAAGGCAAGCAAAAAAATATAAGTTCACACCATGTATTGGAAGAAGCCATGGAATTCATGCTGAACCAATTACTTTTGGATTAAAGTTAGCTTCATTTTATGAAGAGTTTAAAAGAAATAGAAAAAGACTTGCCGATGCAATTGATGAGGTTTCAAGTTGTGCAATTTCTGGCGCTGTAGGAACTTTTGCAAATATAAATCCAAATGTAGAAAAACATGTTGCAAAAAAACTTGGTTTAAAAATAGAACCAATATCTACTCAAGTTATACCAAGAGATAGGCATGCATTTTATTTTTCAGTTTTAGGAATTATTGCAGGATCAGTCGAAAGAGTGGCAACAGAAATTAGGCACCTTCAAAGATCTGAGGTTTATGAACTTCAAGAATATTTTTCGAAAGAACAAAAAGGATCTTCGGCAATGCCTCATAAAAAAAATCCGATTTTAAGTGAAAACTTAACTGGATTATCAAGAATGGTAAGAAGCTATGTAACTCCTGCCTTAGAAAATATAGCTCTTTGGCATGAAAGAGACATTTCGCATTCTAGTGTTGAGAGAAATATAGGTCCTGATGCAAATATTACTTTAGATTTTGCTTTAAATAGGTTGGCAAATATTTTAGATAAAATGATAATTTATCCAAAAAAAATGATTCAAAATATTAATTTAACAAAAGGTTTAATTTTTTCTCAAGAAATAATGATAGAACTTACAAAAAGTGGATTGAGTAGAGAAAAATCTTATAAGATTGTTCAATCACATTCAAAAAAATGTTTCTCTGAAAATAAAAATTTGTTTGATTTAATATCAAAAGATAAATTAATAATGAGCAAAATTAGCAAGTCTAAATTAAATTCAATATTTAATTACTCTTCTCATTTTAAAAATGTAAATTTAATTTTTAGAAGAGTATTTAAATAATGAAAAAAGGTAAAAAACTTTATGAAGGTAAAGCAAAAATAATATTTGCTACCAGCGATAAAAATATTGTAATTCAACATTTTAAAGATGATGCAACTGCATTTAATAATCAAAAAAAAGCAAGCATAGATGGAAAAGGAATTTTAAATAACAGAATTTCAGAACACGTACTTTCATCCCTTGCAGAAATAGGTATTAAAAATCACCTAATCAAAAGATTAAATATGAGAGAACAACTTGTAGAAATGGTAAATATTATACCAATTGAATTTGTAATTAGAAATATTGCAACCGGATCTTTAACTAAAAGATTGGGAATTGAAGAAGGAACAGTTTTAGATTCTCCCTTAATGGAGTACTGTTTAAAAGACGATAAACTTGGTGATCCAATAATTTCTCGTGAACATATTTTAAATTTTAAATGGCTAAACAAAAATGAATTAGAATTAATTAATAATCAATGCCTAAGAATAAATGATTATCTTCAGGGTTTATTTAGAGGTATAGGAATTAAATTAGTTGATTTTAAAGTAGAATTTGGGAAAACAAAGTCAAATGAAACAATAATACTAGCTGACGAAATTAGTCCAGACACATGTAGGTTATGGGATCAAGAAACTGATAAAAAGTTAGATAAAGACAGATTTAGAAAAGATTTAGGTAATATTGTAGAAGCATACCAAGAGGTAGCTAGAAGACTTGGAATTCTTCATGAACAATCAAATATAAGACCAATAAAATTCTCTAAACCAACTGCAGTAAAAATTAAAAAAAATAAATGAAAGTAAAAGTAATTGTTACTCTAAAAGACGGAGTGCTTGATCCTCAAGGTAAAGCTATACAGCAAACTTTGAACGGTATGAGTTTTTCAAATGTAAAACAAGTTAGACAAGGAAAATATTTTGATATTGAAGTTAATATAGAAGATGAAGAAAAAGCAAAAATTAAGGTTGAAGAAATGTGTAAAAAACTTTTAGCTAACTTGGTAATTGAAGATTATAGAATTCTATAAAATAAATGAAGTCATCTGTAATAATTTTTCCAGGGTCCAATTGTGATAGAGATATGGATGTGGCTTTAAAAAAGTTTGGTTTTAAAAACCAAATGATTTGGCATAACAACCCTACAATACCTAAAAGTGACTTAATTGTTCTTCCTGGTGGATTCTCATATGGAGATTATTTAAGATGTGGAAGTATTGCAGCTAAATCAAAAATAATCAAATCTGTAATTGAATTTGCAAACTCAGGAGGTTTGGTATTAGGAATATGTAATGGATTCCAAATATTAACAGAAACAGGTTTATTACCTGGTATTCTTCAACAAAATATATATCAAAAATTTATATGTAAAAATGTTCATGTAAAAGTGAATGATAAAGAAAATAAGTACTTTAGTAGTATTAAAAAAGAAATATTAGAATTGCATATTGCTCACAATGAAGGAAATTATTTTTGTTCAAATGATGAATTAAAATCTTTAAAAGACAATAGTCAAATTGCTGTTACTTATTGTGACAAAAATGGCAAAGAATCTGAAGAGTTCAATCCAAATGGAGCTTTAAGTAATATCGCTGGAATATTTAATAAAAATAAAAATATTTTAGGAATGATGCCTCACCCAGAAAGAGTTATAGATAAATCTCTTTCAAGTAATGATGGTAATTTTTTCTTTGAAAATTTAATTAAAAATTTAAAATAATGGAAGTTAACGAACAAATCGCAATTGATCATGGCTTGAAAAAAGAAGAATTTGCTAAAATCTGTGATCTATTAAATAGAACTCCAAACTTAACTGAACTTGGAATTTTTTCAGCAATGTGGAATGAACACTGTTCATATAAATCATCAAGACTTCATTTAAAAAAACTTAACACTAAGGGAAAAAAAGTAATTCAAGGACCAGGAGAAAATGCAGGAGTAATTGATATCGAAGATAATGATGCGATAGTATTTAAAATAGAAAGTCATAATCACCCCTCATTTATTGAGCCATATCAAGGAGCAGCAACTGGTGTTGGCGGAATAATGAGAGACGTTTTTACAATGGGTGCAAGACCTATTGCAAATTTAAATTCTATTCATTTTGGCTCACCACAACACCCAAAAACGAAAAATTTATTAAGGGGTGTGGTTAAAGGTATTGGAGGTTATGGAAATTGTATGGGCATACCAACCATAGGTGGCCAAACTAGCTTTGACGAGTCATACAATGGAAATATTTTAGTTAATGCAATGACTTTAGGCTTAGTAAATAAGAATAAAATTTTTTATTCAAAAGCTGCTGGTGTAAATAAACCAGTAATTTATGTAGGTTCAAAAACAGGTCGTGATGGAATTCATGGAGCAAGTATGGCCTCAGCAATTTTTGATGATAAAATAGAAGAAAAAAAACCAACAGTTCAAGTTGGAGACCCTTTTACAGAAAAACTATTATTAGAAGCTTGCCTGGAGTTAATGGCAGGAAAATCAATTATATCTATTCAAGATATGGGAGCAGCAGGATTAACTTCATCAAGTATCGAAATGGCATCAAAAGGCAATTTAGGTATTGAATTAAATTTAAATAAAGTTCCATGTCGTGAAGAAAAAATGACACCGTATGAAATTATGCTTTCTGAAAGCCAAGAAAGAATGTTAATTGTTCTAGAGAATGGCAAAGAAGAAGCAGCAAAAAAAATTTTTGATAAGTGGAATTTAGATTTTGCTATAATTGGAAAAACAACTGACTCAAAAAAAATTGAATTGCTTTTTGATAATAATAAAGTAGCAGAAATACCTATAAATATATTGGCAGAAAACGCTCCTATTTATGATAGAAAATGGAAAAAAACAAAACTTCCACAAAAAATAAAATTTAATAAAGATGATTTTAAAAAATTAAAAATTACTGAAGTTCTTAAAAAAATATTATGTTTGCCAAATATTTCAAGTAAAGAATGGATCTGGCAACAATACGACCATACAGTCATGGGAGATACTATCCAAAAACCTGGGTCAGACTCGGGTGTAGTAAGAGTACATGGTACAAATAAAGCTGTCGCAACATCTGTAGACTCTTCTGCTGTGTATTGCTACGCCCATCCTCTTACAGGTGGAAAACAAGTTGTTTGTGAAAGTTGGAGAAATTTAATTTCATGTGGATCTAAGCCAATTGCTATTACAAATTGTTTAAACTTTGGTAACCCTGAAAAAGAAAAAAATATGGGGGAGTTTGTCGAGTGTGTAGAAGGAATTAACGAAGCGAGCAAATTTTTAGATTATCCAGTAGTTTCGGGTAATGTATCATTTTACAATGAAACAAAAGATAAAGGAATTAAACCTACGCCCGTAATTGGAGGTATTGGTTTGATAAAGAATTACCAAAAAATGATGACCATGGGTCTAAAAAATAATGAAAATTTAATTTTAGTAATTGGGAAAACTGAAGGCCACATAGATAAAAGTGTTTTTGCAATAAATATCTTAAATGAAAAAAAAGGACCACCTCCAGAAATTAATTTATTTAATGAAAAGAATAATGGTGAGACTGTTTTAAAATTAATAGAAGAAGAGTTAATTAAATCTACTCACGATGTGTCATTAGGGGGAATCATTACAGCTATTTCCAAAATGGCAATAAGGGGTAAAAAAGGATTTAAACTAAACAAACTTAGAGTTTTAATGAATAAATTCGATTATTATTTTGGTGAAGATCAAGGAAGATATATAATTGAAATTGAGCCAAAAAACCTATCAAAAGTACAAAAAATCTTAAGAGATAATTCAGTACATTGTGATGAGATTGGAATAGTAACTGAAAAAGATATAGTGTTGGATAAAGAGCCAATTATACACATTGATGATTTAATTAAATCAAATACAAATTGGTTAGAGGAATATATGAGTAAATAATATGGCAATGGATTTGAAGGAAATAGAAAAATTAATAAAAGAAGCTATGCCTGATGCAAAAATAGAAATTGAAGATTTAGCTGGTGATGGTAATCATTATTCAGCAACAGTTACATCTTCTACATTTGCAGGAAAAAGTAAAATTGAACAACATAAAATGGTATATAATTCGTTAAAAGGAAAAATGGGTAACGAGTTACATGCATTAGCAATTAAAACTAAGGAGTAAAATGGACCAACAAATAAATGATTTAATAAGTAAAGAAATAGAAGGTAATGAAGTTTGTCTTTTTATGAAAGGAACACCAGATGCACCTCAGTGTGGTTTTTCAATGGCCGTTTCAAATATGTTAAAAATTTTGGAAGTAAATTTTAAAGGTGTTAATGTTTTAGAAAATGAAAAACTAAGACAGGGAATAAAAGAATTTAGTGATTGGCCAACAATACCACAACTATATATTAAGAAAGAATTCGTAGGTGGTTGCGATATTATAAAAGAAATGTATGAAAATGGTGAACTTAAAAAAGTTCTTGAAAATAAAGGAATTAATTTTAAGAAATAATTATCTAGAATAATATTCAATTACTAAGTTTGGCTCCATTAATACTGGATAAGGAACTTCTTCAAACTTAGGAACTCTAACAAATTTTACTTTTTTATTTTTTTCATCTAGTTGTAAATATTCAGGCACTTCTCTTTCTTTATTTGCAAGAGCTATATCAATTAAAGCTAATTGTTTAGATTTATCTCTAATTTCTATGCTATCTTCTTCTTTAACTTGATAGCTTGAAATATTAACTTTTTTTCCATTAACTCTTACATGTCCATGATTTATTAATTGCCTTGAAGAAAAAATTGTATTTGAAAGTTTAGATCTATAAATAACTGCATCAAGTCTTCTTTCTAATAAACCAATTAAATTTTCTGCAGTATCGCCTCTTTTCATTATAGCTTTTTTATAAACATTTCTGAATTGTCTTTCATTCATATTGCCATAATATGATTTTAATTTTTGTTTTGCATTTAATTGAATTCCATAATCTGATGGTTTAGCTGATTTAGTTTGACCATGTTGTCCTGGAGGGTAAGCTCTTGTATTAAAAGGGCTCTTTGGCCTTCCCCATAAATTAACTCTTAGCCTTCTATCAACTTTATGTTTAGAGTTTAATCTTTTTGTCATTTAATAGAACGCTTTATAAACACAAGATCAATTTTGTCAATCAGCCTTTTTTTTACCTAAACTGGCAAATACACTTGATAAAATACGTGTTTCCTTTTCTGATAAATCCATTTTGTAAAATATACTTCTCAGGTTTTCAAGCATCTTAGGTTTTTTTTCTTTTGGTTTGAAAAAGTTTATATCTTCTAGGTGTTTGATGCATAAGTTTGCCATGGCCTGTATATTTTTTTTTGATGCAGTTTTAATTTTCTTTGATTTAGAATATTTAGATTTTTTCATATTTAATAATTGAAAAATAGTTTGTGCTATAATTATTAAACTATGGGATAAATTTAATGATTTAAATTTAGTATTGCTGGGTATTTGTAATACATAGTTCGAAAAGCTTATTTCATTATTTGATAATCCAGAAGCTTCGGGTCCAAATAAAAAAGCAACTTTTTTACTAAAATCTATTTTATTTAGTTCATTTAACTTTATATGTTTAATATTTTTGTTTCTAAATCTTGAAGTTGTTGAAATTAAAATATCAATATTTTTCATTGCTGGTTCTAAAGTCTCATAAAACTTACTTTTTTTAATAATTTCATTAGCTCCTACTGAGGTAGCAACTATTTTATCATTTGGAAAAATAGGTTTGGGGTTGACTACAATTAATTTAGAGAAATTAAAATTTTTCATTGCTCTAGCGCAAGCACCAATATTTTCTGATAATTGAGGCTTGTGTAAAATAAAAGAAATATTATTAAACATTAAAGGCTTGCAGGTGCCTTATCTTTAAACAGTTTATAATCTAAACTATCAACAAGTGCTTTAAATGATGCATCAATAATGTTTGGAGAAACTCCAATTGTAAACCAGTTTTTACCATTTGAATCTGTGCTCTCAATTGAAACTCTTGTTACAGCTTCCGTTCCGGTATTAAGAATTCTAACTTTATAGTCAACTAATTTTAAATCTTTTAAATACTGAGAATACTTTGCAAGTTTATCTACATTGTTTCTTATTGCATTATCAAGTGCATGGACAGGACCATTACCCTCTCCTTCACAAAGAATTAATTTCTTATCAACTTCTAACTTGGCTTTTGCAGAAGAAACAATTTCTCCTGAGCTATTCTTTTTTACAGAAACATCGTACTCTTTAATTGAGATATATCTTGGTATCTCTCCCATTATTCTTCTTGCTAATAATTCAAAAGATGCATCTGCACCATCATAACTATAACCAATGAATTCTCTATCCTTAACTTCTTCTAAAAGTTTTTTTATTTTTGGATCATCTTGTTTAAAATCTATTCCAATAGATTTTAGTCTAGAAACTATATTTGATTTACCAGATTGGTCAGAAACAACAATGTTTCTTACATTTCCTACATCTTCAGGGTTTATATGTTCATATGTTTTTGGATCTTTTTGTACGGCAGAAACATGCAAACCTCCTTTATGAGAAAAGGCAGCAGCTCCAACATAAGGTAAATGTTGATTGGGTTTTCTATTTAATATTTCATCAAGTAATCTTGAGCACTGAGTTAATTTACCAATATTTTTTTTTTTAATGTTTATTTCATAACGATTTGAATAAGTTTCTTTCAAGTGTAAAGTTGGAATTAGAGACATTAAATTTGCATTTCCACATCTTTCACCTAATCCATTAATTGTTCCTTGTATTTGTCTAGCGCCTGATAAAACTGCGGCAAGAGAATTTGCAACTGCATTTCCTGTATCATTATGGGCATGAATACCAATATTTTTTCCTGGTACTGATTTAGTAACTTCATTTACAATATCTGCAACTTCATTAGGCAAGGTTCCCCCGTTCGTATCACAAAGTACAACCCATCTAGCTCCATTATCATATGCTGATTTTATACATGAAAGTGTATATTCTTTATTATTTTTAAAGCCATCAAAAAAGTGTTCTGCATCAAACATAAATTCTTTTTTTTCTTTTACAAAAAGTTTTGTGCTTTCTGAAATATTTTCTAAATTTTCTTCATTTGATATTCCTAATGCAACATCAACATGGAAATCCCAAGATTTACCGACTAAACATACTGCTGGTGTTTTGCTATTTAATATAGACGAAAGTCCTGGGTCATTTTCAGCACTTCTACCGGTTCTTTTTGTCATGCCAAAAGCAGTTAATATCGAATTATTTAATTGAATTTTTTTTTGAAAAAACTCTGTATCGGTTGGATTAGCACCTGGCCATCCTCCTTCTATATAATCAACACCTAAATCATCTAAAGATTTTGCTATTTTTAATTTATCATCTATTGAAAAATCAACACCTTGGGTTTGCGCTCCATCTCTCAAAGTAGTATCAAATATGTGTATTTTTTCTTTGCTCATTTAAATTTCCAGAGGGTTTTATCATCTTTATCTTCAATTAAAACTCCTTTATCTAATAATTCATCTCTAATTTTATCTGCAGCCTTATAGTCTTTATTCTTTCTGGCATTATTTCTTTCAATAATTTTTTGTTTAATTTCCTCTTCTGAAATCATAGATTTACTTTGCTTAAATTGATCCCATGACTTTTTATTTTCATTTAAAAGACCAATAAAATTACATGCTGAAACAAATATTTCTTTATCCTTGATTGAACCTTTTTGAGATTTGTCAAAAAGTTTATGAAGGTTAGCAATATAGCCTGGTGTATTTAAATCGTCATATAGTGGAGAAAGATAATCTTCAGGAATTAATATTTGTTTTTTAATATCAGTATAACTTTCATACCATTTGTTAATTGTTTTTTCGCACTCAGATAAAAGTTTATCATTCCAATCTAAAGGCTGTTTATAGTGTGCACTAATCAAAGCTAATCTTAACACTTGACCACTTACTTTATTTTTAAAATCACCAATTTTTAAAATATTGCCTTGTGATTTAGACATCTTTTCGCTTGAGATTGTTATAAATCCATTGTGAACCCAATAATTAGCAAATGTTTCATTTTCATTAGCACACCTTGACTGTGCAATTTCATTTTCATGATGAGGAAAAATTAAATCCATTCCACCTCCATGAATATCAAATTTATCACCTAAAAATTTTTTTGACATTACTGAACATTCAAGGTGCCATCCAGGTCTACCTTTTCCCCAAGGAGAATTCCATGATGGTTCATTTTCTGTTGAAGGTTTCCATAAAACAAAATCAGCTGGATTTTTTTTGTTTTCTGAAACTTCAACTCTTGCACCTGCAATTAGATCATCTAAATTTTTGTTTGATAATTTCCCATAATCTTTAAATTTTTTTACTTCAAAATAAACATGGTTATTAATTTCATAAGCAAATTTATTTTTAATAAGTTTATTAATCATTTCAACCATTAATGAAATATTTTCAGTTGCCTTAGGTTCTTTTGTAGGAACTTCGCAATTTAAATAATTACAATCTTGGTGAAAAATATTTGTAATATTCTTTGTAAGATCTTCAATTGGAATATTTTTTTCAATTGATGAAGATATTATTTTGTCATCAATATCTGTAATATTTCTTACATAACTAACTGAATTATTTCCATATTTGCATTTTAAAATTTTGAACAAGATATCAAACACAACTAAGGGTCTTGCATTTCCAATGTGGGGATTATCATAAACAGTTGGTCCACAAACATACATTCCAATTTTTTTTGGATCAATTGGTATGAATTTTTCCTTTGTGTTGCCCAGACTATTTGTTAAAAAAATATCTTTATTCATTATTCTAGAAATATACTTTAATTTGATGTTTGTGAATCTTTTAGATTACTTAGGAATCTTGCAAACTGGAATTGGCTCCATTTTATGAAGATTTAATTTTCTTATTTTAATGTATTTTTCATAATTAGGAGAATCTGGGTTATTCATAGCATCTTCTACTTCTTCATACTTTAAACCCAATTGGTTTTCATCAGTTCTTCCATCATCCCACAGACCATCTGTTGGGTTTGCTTTTATAATTTCTTCAGCTATTTTTAATTCTTTTCCAAGTTCCCAAACATCTGTTTTTGTACAATCTGCAATTGGAGAAATATCAACGCCGCCGTCTCCATATTTTGTATAAAAGCCTACACCAAAATCCTCTACTTTATTTCCTGTACCAACTACAATCCCTTTGTTCGCTGCAGCCACTTGATATAAAGTTGTCATTCTTAATCTAGCTCTTGAGTTAGCCATACCATGTTCGCTTTTAAAATCAGACAATGTATTTTCAAAATTATTAAATACATTATCAAGCTCTAACGAATGAGTTTCTACATTATTAAATTTTTCGCTTAACCATTTCTTATGTAAAAGACTAAGGTCGTTCTGTTCTTTGTTTTGTTTAATTGGCATTGTTAATACAATAGTTTTCAAACCAGTCATAGCGCATAAGGTGCTTGTTACTGAAGAGTCTATGCCTCCTGAAATGCCTATAATAAGTGATTGTGCTTTAACTGGCATTGAATTTACGTAATTCAATATCCAATCTTTTATAAATATGACTTTTTTAGCTACTTCCATAATTCAATTATACGTTAAAAGATTTATTTAATAAATGCGTTAAGAAACCGCTCTTATTCCACTCCTTGCATAAATGGAATTTTTTTTAATTTCATCAGAAATCAAAAATGACAGTTCTAATGCTTGATTAGCATTCAATCTTGGATCGCAGTGCGTACGGTATCTACTCGATAAATCTTTATCAGAAATTTTTTGTGTACCACCAGTACATTCTGTAACATTTTGACCAGTCATCTCTATATGCAATCCACCAGCGTAAGATCCTTCGCTTTGGTGAACAGCAAAAACATTTTTAACTTCTTTTAAAACATTGTTAAATGGTCTTGTTTTAAAACCTGTAGAAGATTTAACTGTGTTTCCATGCATAGGGTCGCATGACCAAATAACATTTAAACCTTCTTTTTTTATGGTTCTAACTAATTTTGGCAAAAATTTTCCAACATTTTCACAACCAAACCTTGAAATCAAAGTTATTTTTCCTTTTTCATTTTTAGGATTTATTACATTGCAAATTTTAACAATCTCTTCTGGTTTTGATGTGGGTCCACATTTAATTCCAATTGGATTTTCTATTCCTCTACAGAATTCTACATGTCCACCATCTAATTGCCTTGTTCTATCACCTATCCAAACAAAATGAGCTGAAG
>CABZXL010000023.1 GCA_902529715.1 uncultured Pelagibacteraceae bacterium
CTAAATCCTAACCACTCGTCATCATGTTGATCTGGTAAACCATCTAACAAAAATTTTGCATTATCAACTAAATTTTTTATTCTAGATTTTGAAAGAGGATTGTTTAAGCCTCCAAATTCAACAGTGCCAACAACTCTTAATCCCTGCTCCATAGGAGTCATACCAAAACCTCTATTCTGAAAAACAACAGGGCGTGAAATCAAATGATCGAAACCCTTAAAGTGAATATGATAACCTCTTTCAGTATCTAGTGGAATATTTTCATGTAAATTATCTGTTAATTTTTTTGAAAATGCTCCGCAACAAATAACCAGTTTATCAAAAATAAATCTTTGTGTTTCTGATCTTACTACGGGATTATTTTCATCAAAATCTACCTTTTTAATATTTAATTTTAAAAATTTTCCACCTTTTTTTATAAAACTTTCAAATAATTTGACCCAAATTTTTCCTGGGTTTTTTGCATGTCTTGCTTTTTTATAAAAAACCCCAGCATGATAAATATTTTTAATATTAGGTTCTAGATCGTGAATTTCGCTTTTGCTTAATAATTGTTGTTCAGCTCCTATTTCATTTCTTATATTAATTTCCAGCTCTCTACTTTTAAGATTTTGATCATTCCATATATACATAATACCTTTGCTTTCTACCAATCCAGAAAGGTCAATTTCTTCAAATAGTTCATCGTAAGCTGGTAAAGCTAAATCTAATATTTGGTGCATATATTTTGCTGTATGCATCATATTTTTTTTTCTACAATTTTTAATAAATTTTATAAACCAAGGAAGCATTTTTGGAACGTAGTTCCATTTTAATGCCAACGGTCCAGTTGAACTTAAAAGCATAGCAGGAACATCAGTTAAAATATCCGGTCTATTTACCGGTACGGAAGCATAAGGTGAAAAATGTCCCGCATTACCATATGAAGCTGCTTGGTTCCCTGGCTCTTCCCTGTCAAATAAGGTTACTTGAAAACCTTTTTTTTGTAAAAAAAGTGCATTACATACACCTTGTATTCCGGCTCCCACAATTCCAATTTTAAATTTATTTGTCATTTTTTTTATAATACATATTTATTTTAAATTATTTAAAGTGACAAATTATACTTAATTTAATTTATGATATTAGCTGTCGACTATAGATTTTAGTACTCATAACTATGCCTAACCCAATCATTGTTGCCAACATTGATGAACCGCCATAAGACATAATTGGTAAAGGGGATCCAACTATAGGTAGTAAGCCTAAAACCATTGACATATTAACGGCAATATAAACAAATATTGCAGAACCAAAACCAAAACAAAAAAATTTACCAAAAAAATTTCTTGATAAAGATCCGATTCTCAAAATTCTAAATATTAAAATTGCATATAGAATAAGTAATATAATTGAACCTATAAATCCAAATTCTTCAGAAAAAAGGGTAAATATAAAATCTGTGTGTTTTTCAGGTAAAAATTCTAAATATCCTTGAGTTCCTTTTAAAAAACCCTTTCCTGTAAGACCTCCAGATCCAACAGCAATTTTTGATTGTATAATTTGATAACCTGCGCCTAATGGGTCTTTATCAGGGTCAAAAAAAGTTAAAATTCTTAATTTTTGGTATGGTTTTAAAAAAGAAATTACAAATGGCGCTGAAATAATAAAAACTAAAGATGAGTAAAAAAAATATTTAATATTAACACCTGCTAACCATAAAACAATTATACCGCTTAACGCAATTAAAATAGATGTTCCAAGATCCGGCTGACTTATTACAAGAGAGATTGGTATAATTAAAATTAATATAGGTATAATTATATTTCTTATTCTATTTACATGTACAATTTGAATTCTATGATAATATTTTGCAAAACAAATAATAATTGCTATTTTCATAAGTTCAGATGGTTGTAAGTTTATAAAATATAAATTAATCCATCTTTGAGATCCTTGGGCAGTTATACCAAATAATGAAGCCCATATTAAAAGTCCTAATACTATTATGTAAAATAAATAACCTAAAGTATGCCATGTTTTAATATTTATAAATGATATAAAAATCATCATAGTAAAAAAAACTACAAATCTTATTATATGGCTTTCAGAATGATACCTTAGTTCACCTCCATCTGTTGAATACATGGCAAATGAGCTAATTATTCCTATAATTAATATAGTAAGTAACATTATATAATCTAGAGACCTTAACTTTTGAAAAAAAGTTGATTTATCAGATAAAGAACTTTGTATAAACATTATATATCAGCGCTAACTATATTTTTTTTTTTTATTTTTTCTCTTAATTCGTGTCTATCAATAACAAATTTAAATAGTTTTTTTGCAAGAGGTGCCGCTGTTGAACTTCCGGAACCTCCATGCTCAACTAAAATACTAACAGCATATCTTGGATTTTTGTATGGGCCAAAAGCTATATACCATGCATGATCTCTTTCTTTATAGGGGATTTGGTTTGTCTTTAAATCAAGCTCTCTTTCTGCTTCAGTAATTCTTTTTACTTGGGCTGTTCCAGTTTTTCCTGCAAACTGGTATTTTGGATCTTCAATTCTTGAAGAAAATGAAGTTCCATAAATTTCATTTGTAGATCTAAACATCGCATCTAGAACAAATTTTACATTTTCTTTATTTCTGTATAATGCGTCATAAGTTTTTTCATCTTTTTTAAATAATTTTTCTGTTGCTGATAATAGGTTTGAATCTTCTAATTTATTTTCTTCAGCTAGTTTCATTTTTTGTTTTATGGTTTCAACATTTTCTTGATTGTTTTCATAAATTATTTTTGGATAAATTTTGTGACCACCATTTGCAAGTTGGGCTGTCATTAAACATAATTGCAAAGGAGTTGTTTGAATATAGCCTTGTCCAATACCATTTATTAAAGTTTCTCCTAGATACCAATTTTGACCAATAGCATCTTTTTTCCATTTTGTTGAAGGAACGACGCCTTTTTTTTCATTAAAATATTTACCTAAAACAACATTTCCTAAGCCAAATTTTTTTGCTGTTTCATTTAATCTATCTACACCTAGAAGTCTCGCTGCTTCATAAAAATAAGTATCACAAGATTGTTTAATTGCATTTTGAAGTGACATATATCCATGTCCTTGTTTTTTCCAACAATGGTATTTCATGCCATACAATTCTAAAGGATGTTTGTGACCTCTGCAGTTAACTTTTAAGTTTGTTGTAATAACATCATTTTCAAGAGCAGAAAGTGCTACCAAAGGTTTAATTGTAGAACCTGGTGAATATAAACCAGAAACAGTTTTATTTAATAAGGGTTTTAATGGATCTTTTGTAATTTCTTTCCACTTATTTTTTTCTATTCCATATAAAAATAAATTTGGATCAAAAGATGGTGAGGAGTTCATGGCAATTATTTCTCCAGTGTAAATATCCATAATAGAAATAGATCCAGCCCTATTGTCTAAAAGTTCTTGAGTATATTTTTGAATTTCTGTATCAATTGTAAGTTTTATTGTTTTTCCCTGTTCTCCTTCTTTAAAATCTATTTGGTTAATCCTTTTTCCATAAGCATTCACTTCAAATCTTTGAACTCCATTTGTTCCTATTAATTCTTTTTCCAATGCCTTTTCTAATCCTATTTTACCAACTCTTAGTCCCGGTACATTTCTTTCCTTAATTGTTTCATTGCTTACTAAATCCTCAACACTTGCTTCCGAAACATATCCTAATACATGTGTATAAGTATCATTATACGGATAGTTTCTACCAACTGTTAAAACAGGTCTTGCTCCAGATAGCTCATGAAGATAAAAATTTATTTTAGAAAATTCATCCCATGTCAAATTTTCAGATACAATTAATGTTTCCCATGGTTTTTGTTTATTTTTTTTTTTAATTAATTCTTGTAAATGACTATCGCTTAGATTTAAAATATCTTTTAATCTAACAATTAAAGTTTTAAAATCTTCTACTTGTTCTGGTACAACATGTAATTGATAAACGGTAAGATTCTTTGCTATTCTATTCCCAAAATAATCTACAAATTCTCCTCTAATAGGTGGAAGTCTAGCTTCTCTTAATCTATTTTTATCCGATAAAGTTAAATATTTTTTATTTTCATTGATTTGAAGAGAAAATAATCTTCCAACAATTCCAAGAAATACAACAGCCTTTGCTGCAGCAAATATAAACATTCTTCTGTTAATAGTATTTGACTTTTTAAAACCTGAATCTTCTCCACTACCGATCATATTTTAATCCTTAAAAGAATTTTACGATAAACATCAAAAATATGGGCAAAAATATAATATAATAAAAAAGTAAATATTATATTCCCTAATATTTCATAGTAATTTATTTCTATTGAAAAAAATAATAATAATAAAAAATAATTAATTGAATTTGCAACCAAAATTGTAAATAGAAAATATAACCAATCTTTTGTTAAACTTGGTCTTAAAGTAATATTTCTAAGATAGCCAGCAAACCCACAAATAATTAAGTATGTTAAACTGCTAATTCCAATTGGAAATCCTAATACTGCATCGTTAAACATTCCTGCAATAAAAATAAAACCATAACCAAGTGTTTCGATTCTTTTTAAACTCCAATAAAAAATTAATATAAAGGGAAAATTAAATGAAAAATATTTATAGTTTAAATAATTAAAATCAAACTCATTAAATACAGATAAAAATAAAAGTAAAAGAGGCAAATATAAAAGAAAAGTATTTCCAATAGTATTTTTGAATTTTGAACTCATTATTTATTATCTCCTTCAAATGATACTAGCTTAACAAAAGTTAGTTGGGATAATTTAGAAAAAAAATTTACTATTTCATAACTTTCCTCTAATTCTTTATGATAAGTGCCAATTGGAATTCCTGGTTTAAACAATCCTCCAGATCCTGAAGTATAAACAATACTTTTATCTTCAATTAATATATCGGTTTCTAGATATTCTATTTTCCCATTTGTTCTTCCGGTTCCAGATAAAATGGATTGAATATTTCCTGGTTCTATACCAACAGGAATTTTGCTGTTTAAGTCTGAAACAAGTAGCACTCTAGAAGTAGAATAGTTAACTTCAACAATTTTACCTACTAGATAACTTTGATCTAATACTGCCATCCCAAGTTTAACATTGTCTTTTGAGCCTTTGTTCACAATAATTGATTTTAAAAAAGGGCTATTTTTATCAATTAATACTTTCGCAATTAATTCTTCAGAATTATAAATATATTCATTTATTGTTTTTTTTAGTCTTTTATTTTCTTCCTTTAAAAATTGAGTTTCATATTTTTTTGATTTAAGAGTGTTTAATTCTTTTTTAACTTCTAAATAATCCTTATAAACATTATAATGATCTTTAATAACATCATTTAAATCTTGAAATTTTTTTTCAGGAATTGAAACTATAAATGAAGATCTATAAACTATTTCGTTTAAAGTAATTTTAAGATAATTATTAACAGGAAGATTAATTTTACTTAAAATTAACAAGCCTACTGAAAAGAAAATTAATCCAATTAAAGAAAATCTTTGTTTATTACCTTTTTTTAGAAATGCTGAACGAATAGCTATTATAAAATCATCCCTATTCGTTGCCATAAATTTTTAATACTCTGATAATATACTCGAAAAAGTCTCCTCTTGATCTAGAGCTTTACCTGTCCCAATTGCAACACACGCTAATGGATCGTCAGCTATATGAACTGGCAGACCTGTTTCTTTAGAAAATCTTTTGTCAATATTTTTTAATAAAGCCCCACCACCTGTTAATGTAAGCCCCATGTCAACTAAATCTGCAGATAGTTCAGGAGGTGTATTTTCTAAAGCATCTTTAATTCCATTAATCATATCTTTTAATATTGGGTTTAATGCTTCTGAAGTATCCTCTTCAGTAATATTAACTTCCTTAGGGGTTCCTGATCGAATATCTCTTCCTTTAACTGGATATTTGTTATTGTTTGTTGGTATTGCTGTGCCAATTTCTTTTTTAATTTTTTCCGCAGTACCATCTCCAATTAAAAGATTATATTCTTTTCTCATAAAATTTTGCAATGAATGATCCATTGCATCACCAGCAACTCTTAGGGAATTTGAATAAACTACTCCACCTAAAGACATAACAGCAATTTCAGTTGTACCACCACCTATATCCACTACCATTGAACCAGTTGCTTCTGAAATAGGAAGTCCTGCTCCGATGGCTGCAGCTATTGGTTCTTCAATCAACTGCACTCTTCTTGCTCCGGCTGCAAGTGCACTATCTTGAATGGCTTTTCTTTCAACAGGCGTTGATCCTGTGGGTACACAAATTAAAATTCTAGGATTTGCAAAAGTACTTCTTTTGTGAACTTTTTTTATAAAATGCTTAATCATTTCCTCAGTAACAATAAAGTCAGCAATCACTCCATCTCTTAACGGCCTTATTGCTTGAATGTTTCCAGGAGTTCTTCCAAGCATAGTTTTTGCTTCATCTCCGACTGCTAATACAGATTTTTTTCCTTTACTGTCAACTACAGCAACAACTGATGGTTCATTTAAAACTACTCCTTGTCCTTTTAGTACAACTAATGTGTTTGCTGTTCCTAAATCAATTGCCATATCTTGTGACCAGATTTTTGAAACTCGATTAAATAATCCCATTTATATTCCTTTCACCTTTTCTTCTTTTTTTTGCTCTGGAGAGTATCCAGGTGCTGTTTTGTCTCTCTTAATAATCATCTTATTTAATGCATTTATGTATGCATTGGCCGATGCAACTAATGTATCAGTATCTGCCGCTTGACCAACAGTTGTTTTTCCATTTTCCTCAATTCGAACACTAACAGTTGCTTGAGCATCAGTTCCCTCGGTCACAGCATGAACTTGGTATAATTGTAAATTTACTTCATGAGGGTAAAGTTTCTTTATACATTTAAATATTGCATCCACTGGTCCATCTCCAGTTTCAGATGCTTTTTTTACCTCGCCAAAAACATCTAATGTCATATCTGCCCTTTGAGGTTCACCTGTTCCAGCAAATACTTTTAAAGTTTTTAAACTAATTGCATTGACTTTATTATCAATAATTAAGCTGTCGTCAACCAAAGCAATTATATCTTCATCATAAACATGTTTTTTTTTGTCAGCTAAAACCTTGAATTTACCAAATGCATTGCTAATAACATCATCTGTAACATCTACGTAACCTAAGCTAATTAATTTATCTTTAAATGCATGCCTTCCTGAATGTTTTCCCATAACTAATGAAGTTTGTTTTACCCCAACACTTTCTGGAGTCATAATTTCATAAGTTTGTCTATTTTTTAGCATTCCATCTTGATGAATTCCTGCTTCATGTGCAAAAGCATTTTTTCCAACTATTGCTTTATTGTATTGCACGGGAAAGCCTGTTGCATTTGAAACAATTTTTGATGCTTTACTTAATAGAGTTGTATTAATTCCAGTTTCATATGGCATTAAATCTGGTCTTGTTTTCATTGCCATTACAACTTCTTCTAGCGCAGCGTTACCAGCTCTCTCACCAATTCCATTTATAGTACATTCAATTTGTCTTGCTCCTGCTTGAACACCTGCTAAAGAGTTTGCAACTGCTAATCCTAAATCATTATGACAATGAGTTGATAAAATCGCTTTATCTATATTAGGAACTTTATTTAATAAAGTTTGAATAATTTTTGTAAATTCTGATGGCACTGTATAGCCAACTGTATCTGGTATATTTATAGTCTTTGCTCCACATTTAATTGCTAGTTCAACAGTTTTGCACATGTAGTCCATATCCGTTCTTGTTCCATCTTCGCATGACCACTCTACATCGTCAGTAAATTTTCTTGCATAAGTAACATGTTCTTTGATTGATTCATAAACTTCCTCAGGGGACTTATTCAGTTTATGTTTCATATGTAATGGACTGGTTGATATAAACGTATGAATTCTAAATCTTGGAGCGTGCTTAAGTGCTTCATAACATCTGTCTATATCTTTTTTGGAATGCCTTGAGAGACCTGCGGGTATAGAATTTTTTAAAATTTTGCTTACTTCGCTAACAGCTTCAAAATCGCCGGGAGATGCAATTGGAAATCCAGCTTCAATGATATCAACTCCAAGTTCATCAAATACTCTTGAAATTTGCAATTTTTCTTCCAAACTCATCGATGCACCAGGTGATTGCTCACCATCTCGCATTGTAGTATCAAAAATATATACTCTGTTTTTATCAGTCATATTATTATTTTAAAGCTCTGGCATCATACATTCTCTCGCGCAGATTGCAAAATAAAATGAATATTTTTTTTAATTATAACTAATTTTTATCGCTATCTATTAACTTCTTTTTAGCAATCCATGGCATAAGAGCTCTAAGTCCTGCTCCTACTTTTTCAACTGGATGTTCGGCCAATTTTTCTCTAGTTTTTAAAAAATTCTTTTGACCATTTTTGCATTCATCCATCCAATCTTTGGTAAATTTACCTGATTGAATATCTGCCAATACTTCCTTCATTCTT
Organism: uncultured Pelagibacteraceae bacterium; assembly: GCA_902529715.1. Lineage (GTDB taxonomy): Bacteria > Pseudomonadota > Alphaproteobacteria > Pelagibacterales > Pelagibacteraceae > Pelagibacter. The sequence continues at coordinate 8,487 of CABZXL010000023.1, forward strand.
TTTTTAGTTTCTTCTTTTTTTATAATTTTTGGTCCTGTTACATACTCACCATATTCAGCAGTATTAGAAATTGAATAATTCATGTTTGCAATTCCACCTTCATAAATTAAATCAACAATCAATTTAACTTCGTGAACTGTTTCAAAATATGCCATTTCTGGTTCATATCCCGCTTCAACCAAAGTCTCATATCCATTTTTAATTAGCTCAACTAAACCTCCACAAAGAACAGTTTGTTCACCAAACAAATCAGTTTCTACTTCATCTTTAAATGTAGTTTCGATAATTCCTGATCTTCCCCCTCCTACAGCAGAAGCATATGACATAGCTAACTCTCTTGCTTTACCTGATCCATTTTGATGTACTGCGAATAAACAAGGAACTCCTCCACCTTTTTCAAATTCACTTCTTACCAAATGTCCTGGGCCTTTTGGTGCAACCATAAATACATCTAAATCTTTTCTCGCTTTTATTAGATCATAATGAATGTTTAATCCATGCGCAAAAGCAATTGACGTTCCTTCTCTTACACGTTGCTCAATATGATTTTTATAAATTGTTGCTTGAAGTTCATCAGGAGTTAAAATCATAACTACATCAGCCCATTCCGCTGCATCAGATAAATTCATAACTTTTAATCCTTTTGACTCTGCTTTCGCTTTGCTAGCCGATCCATCCCTTAGAGCAACCACTACTTCTTTTACTCCACTATCTTTAAGGTTAAGCGCGTGAGCATGGCCTTGGCTTCCATATCCAAAGATTGCTACCTTCTTGTTCTTAATCAAATTTACATCTGTATCTTTTTCATAAAACATTTTCATATTTTTTTCTCCTTTAATTATTTAAATATTTCTGAACCTCTTGTCATTGCAACAGCTCCCGTTCTTGATACACTTACTAGGCCAAGTTTTTTTAAATTTTTTGACATTAAATCTATTTCTCTTCTTAAAGCTGTTACTTGTATAACATAAGATTTACTAGTTTTGTCCAATATTACAGCATTATATTTTTTACAAGCTTTTAGAGCTCTTTCTTTTTTTAATTGGTTTCCTACTATTTTAAATAATGCCATCTCTTTAAATATAACTTTTTTATCCTCCCTTTTAAAATCAGCAACTTTATGAACTGGCACAAGTTTTTTTAATTGAAGTTTAATTTGTTCTATAACTTGTGGTGTACCTGTGGTTACAATTGTAATTCTAGATATATTTAAATTTGGATCAATTTCAGCAACAGCTAAAGACTCAATATTATATCCTCTGCCAGAAAATAAACCGACAACTCTTGCCAATACTCCAGCTTCATTATCAACCCAAACAACAATGATGTGTGTGCTAAGTTTTCCTTGTTTGCCTGGAATGCTGTAAGCTGATTTTGATTTCACCATTAAACTAAAGTCTTTCCTTTGCCTGTAATTTTATTTTCATTTTGATCTTTTGGGCCTAAAAGCATTTGATTGTGTGGCTTTCCAGAAGGTATCATTGGAAAACAGTTTTCTTGTTTATCCACTCTACAATCAAATATTACTGGTCTATCAGTATTAATCATTTCTATTATTTTATCATCTAATTCTTCTGGAGATGTGGCTCTTAGGCCAACACAGCCATATGCTTCTGCAAGTTTTACAAAATCAGGTAGTGCCGCAGTATAACTCTCAGAATAGTTTTTATCATGCAACAATTCCTGCCATTGTCTAACCATTCCCATATATTCATTATTCAAAATAAATATTTTAATAGGTAGGCTATATTGAACTGCTGTTGACATTTCTTGCATAGTCATCAAAACAGATGCTTCTCCTGCTATATCAATTACTAATTTATTTGGGTGGGCTACTTGTACGCCTACTGCTGCGGGCAATCCATATCCCATTGTACCTAAACCACCAGAGGTCATCCATCGATTAGGTTTGTCAAATTTATAGTGTTGAGCTGCCCACATTTGATGTTGGCCCACTTCTGTTGTTATATAAGTATCTTTATTTTTAGTTAATTCATAAAGTCTTTGAACTGCATATTGTGGTTTTATAGTTTCAGCACTATTAACAAAATCAAATGAATTAATTGATCTCCACTTTTGTATTTGCTCCCACCATTTAGAAACTTTTTGTTTATTTGATTTTGCAAAATTAGGTTTTATTTTTTTTATAGTTTTAATTGTAGAAGTAATAACCTCAGCAACATCTCCTACAATTGGTAAATCTACTTTAACATTTTTGTTTATTGAAGATGGATCAATATCAATGTGAACTTTTTTTGATTTAGGAGAAAATTCATCTATCTTTCCGGTTATCCTATCATCAAACCTTGCGCCTATGTTGATCATCAAATCACAATCATGCATTGCATTATTTGCTTCGTATGATCCATGCATACCTAGCATGCCCAAAAATTGACTGTCTTCACCAGGATAAGATCCTAGTCCTTGCAATGTAGAAGTTATAGGAAAACCAGTTAAGTTAACTAGCTCTCTTAGAAGTTCGCTTGCTTTTGGTCCAGAATTTATAACACCTCCACCAGTGTAAAAAATTGGCTTTGATGCTTTATCCATCAATTTTATCAATTCATCAATATCTTGTTTAGAAAATTGATTGTTAACTTTGCCGTTTTTTTTATTTTGCTTTTTAAATTTTGTATAACTTGCTTTTTGAAATTGAACATCTTTTGGAATATCAACCAATACAGGACCTGGTCTACCAGTTGTAGCAACTTCAAAAGCTTTATGAATTGTTTTTTCTAAATCTTTTACATCTTTAACTAGCCAATTATGCTTTGTACACGGTCTTGTTATTCCTGTGGTATCACATTCTTGAAAAGCATCTGTACCTATTAAGTGAGTTGGAACTTGTCCAGAAATACAAACTAATGGAACGGAGTCCATATAAGCATCTGTTAAAGCAGTAACAGCGTTTGTAGCACCGGGACCAGAAGTAACTAGAAGTACACCTGGCTTTCCTGAAGATCTTGCATATCCTTCGGCGGCATGTCCCGCTCCTTGTTCATGACGAACTAAAATATGTTTTAAAAAATTAAAATTTTTTAATTCATCATAAATTGGAAGAACTGCACCACCAGGATAACCAAAAATAAATTCTACA
>CABZXL010000024.1 GCA_902529715.1 uncultured Pelagibacteraceae bacterium
TTGGATTATGAGTTATTCTTACTGCGCTATCTGTAGTATTAACATGTTGCCCTCCTGCTCCACTAGATCTATAAGTATCAATACGTAAATCTTTATCTAGTATTTCAACTTTAATACTCTCATCAATAACAGGATAAACCCAAACGCTAGCAAAACTTGTATGTCTTCTAGCTCCAGAATCAAAAGGTGATATTCTTACCAAGCGGTGAATTCCGGACTCTGATTTTAAAAATCCATAGACATAATTTCCATTTATTTTTATTGTTGATGATTTAATTCCTGCTTCATCTCCTTTATGTTCGCTAATTAATTCACACTTATAACTTTTGCTTGATGCCCATTTCATATACATTCTTCTTATCATTTCAGCCCAATCCTGGCTTTCAGTTCCACCGGCGCCAGCATGAATTTCTAAATAGGTATCTAAGCTATCTGCTTCATTAGATAAAAAGCATTTTATTTCATTTTTTTTGATATTTTTATGTAATTTTATAATATTATTTTCAGATTCTTTTATAATCGACTGATTATTTTCTTCTACAGCAAGATCATACAAATCGCTTATTTCGTTGAATTGTTTTAAAGAAACTTCATAACTATTAACTAAATCTTCGTAAAGTTTTTTTTCTTTTAAGATTTTTTCCGCTTTTGGTTTGTCTTTCCAAAAATTTGGTTCCAAAATGATTTTACTTATATTTTCTAACTTTAAATCAATATCTTGTTTTTCAAAGATACTCCTTGATTCTTGTACTTATTTTTTTTATTTCAGATTTATAATGTGCAATATTATTATTCATTAGTAAAATTTTAATATATTATTTTTATCAACTTTCATATGTAAATCATCATTAGCCAATAAATTATTTTTTAAATTATTTTTTTTATAAGCTTCTATGATTGTTGTTTTTGAGCCAAAATGGGCCTTTTTTCCAGTTTTTTGATCAATGACTAAAAATTTAATATTTTTTGCAACTTTAAAAGGTCTCGCATCTACTTTTTTAATTGCATTTTTTATAAATGACTTAAATATTGGCATTGCTGTTTTTGAGCCAGTTTCGTATTTTCCAAGTGTCTTTGGTTCATCGTGGCCAACATAAACTCCAATAACTAAATTAGAAGTAAAACCTACAAACCATGCATCAGTATTATCGTTTGTTGTTCCTGTTTTTCCTGCCAAATCTAGATTTAAATCTCTTAGTTTTCTTCCTGTTCCTCTTTTAATAACTCCTTCTAGCATTGAGGTAATTTGATAAGCAGTTTCTTCAGAAAAAATTTGTGGAAAATTATCTTTAATTTTTGGAACATCATTTCCTAAATATGAAATTTCTTTACATTTTTCACAAATCCTTTTTTCTGAACTAAAAATTGTTATTCCTTCACTATCTTGAATTCTGTCCAAAAATATTGGTTCTATTAATTTTCCTCCATTTACAAATGAACTATAAGCGGAAGTTAATTTTAACAAGGTTGTTTCAGCAGATCCTAATGATATTGATAAAAGTTCTTCTGGATTATCATAAATTTTTAGACTTTTTGCAAAATTTGCGATTTTATCAATTCCAACTTCTTGAGCAATTCTAACTGTCATAAGGTTTCTAGATTTTTCTAAACCTATTCTAATTGTAGAGGGACCATAAAATTTCTTACCATAGTTTTCTGGTTTCCACATCTTCAAATCTTCTCCTTGATCAAGCACAATAGGAGCATCTAAAATTAAGGAAGATGGTGTAAATTTATTTTCTAAAGCTAAAGCATAAACAAAAGGTTTAAAGGCCGAACCTGGCTGTCTTAAAGCCTGGGTAGCTCTATTAAATTCACTTAGTTTAAAACTAAAACCACCAGACATTGCAAGAACTCTTCCTGTGTATGGATTTAAAACTACAATACCCCCGTTAGCTTTTGGAACTTGTTTTAAACTAAATAAATTATCTTTAATGTTTTTTACATAAATAACATCTCCTATTTTAAGAATTTTATTTAATTCTTTTTTTGTCCAAGATGCATCTTCATATTTTATAATACCTTGCAATTTTTTTTCAGTTTCAATTTCTGCTGAAAATTTATTAATTTTTTTAACAATTGCTAAATTCCAACCTATAGATTTTTCTAACTTATATTTTTTTAAATTTTTATTCCATTGATCTGTAATTTTTTTATTTAATATTGGACCACGCCAACCTTTTCTCATGTCATATTTTTCTAATCCTTCTCTTAAAGATTGCGTAGCAAAAGATTGTAGATCTAAATTTATCGGAGTTTTAATTGTAAATCCTTGTTTATAAATTTTATTAAATCCATATTTTTCTACAAGGTATTTCCTTACATCTTCAACATAATATCTTGCATCTTCTAAGTATGTTTTTTTTCTTTTTCTTAATTTTATTTCTGATTTTATTAGCTTATTGTATTTATTTTTATCTATATAAGAATTTTCAAATAAATTTTTTATTACCAAATTTCTTCTATATTTTGCCAAATCAACATTTTTAAAAGGATTATATTTGCTAGGAGCTTTAGGAAGGGCTGCCAAAAGTGAAGCTTCTGCATAGTTTAATTTGCTTATTGGTTTGTCAAAATATTCTAAGCTTGCAGATGCTATCCCATACGAACCTTCTCCTAAATATATTTGATTAAGATATAATTCTAGTATTCTCTCTTTTGATAAAGCTCTTTCAATTCTAAATGCAAGTATTGCTTCTTTAATTTTTCTATTAATACTCACTTCATTAGTTAAAAGGAAATTTTTTGCTACTTGTTGAGTAATCGTTGAGGCTCCTTCTAATCTTTTTGATGATAAAATATTTGAAATATTATTAATTGTAGCTCTCACAATACCTTTGGCATCAACTCCAGGGTGTGTAAAAAAGTTTTTGTCTTCTGCGGATAAGAAGGCATCAATTACTATTTTTGGTATTGTATCGTATGGAACAAATATTCTCTTTTCTGATGAAAAGTCACTGACCAGTTCACCACCACCTGAATACAACTTGCTTGATACTGCAGGCTTATACATTTTTAAAAATTTATAGTCGGGTAATTTATTTGAATAAACCCAAAGTATAGTAATAATTGCAAAGAATGAAATCAAAATTCCAAACGAGAGAAATATAACTGTTTTTTTGATTAAACTGTTCATTTTTGTATTATTTAGTTTACGAATTTGTTAAACTTAAGGCACAGAATTTATAAAAACATGAAAAAAAATAATAAAAAATTATGGCAAAAAATTTATATATTGATGCATCGCATCCAAATGAAACTAGAGTTGTACTTAAATCCGACGATAATATTGAGGATTATGAGTATGAAAGTATAAGTAACAGTTTAATAAAAAATAATATTTATCTAGGAAAAGTAAGCAGAATAGAACCTTCGCTCCAAGCTGCTTTTGTAGATTTTGGAAGGGAAAGACATGGTTTCTTATCTTTCAATGATATTCAATCGGACTACTATCAAATACCTCAAAGTGACTTAGACAAAATTAAAGAAGAAGAAGAGAAAGTAAGAGAAGAATTAATCAAAGAAGATGAAAAATCTGAACAAAATATAATTGATAATAATCAAGCTGAAATTAATGAAAGCAATGGGGACCTTGCAACCCAAGATCCAATAGAAAAGACTCCTTTAGAAAATAAACTTGAAGAAAATAAAAAAGAAAAAAGATATCCAACAAAAAGATATAAAATCCAAGAAGTTATAAAACCAAATCAAGTAATTTTAATTCAAGTTCTAAAAGATGAAAGAGGTTTAAAAGGTGCTGCGCTAACAACTTTTATATCTATTGCAGGAAAATACATTGTTTTGATGCCAAACACTCCAAAAGGAGGAGGAATTTCTAGAAAAATTTTTAATCCAGCTGACAGAAAAAAAATTAGAAAAATTTTAAATGAAATACAAATACCAAAAGAAATGGGTTTAATAGTAAGAACAGCTGGATCTAATAAAACAAAAAATGAAATTGAAAATGATTTGAATAATTTACAAAATATTTGGAATTCAATAAAGGAAAAAGCAATTAATTCTATTGCTCCAAATTTAATACATCAAGAAAGTGATATAATTAAAAGATCAATCAGAGATATGTATACTGACGAAACACAAAACATAATAGTCGAAGGAAATGAAGGATACCAAAAAGCGAAAAATTATATGAAACTCGTTATGCCAAATAATGTAAAAAAAATAAAAAAATATAGGGATAAAATGCCTTTGTTTTTTAAAGAAAAGATTGATTCTAAGCTATTTCAAATTTTTGAAACTGAAGTTAAGTTAAAGTCAGGTGGTTATCTTGTAATTAATCCAACAGAAGCCTTGGTTTCTATAGATGTTAACTCTGGTAGCTCAATTAAGCAAAAAAATGTTGAAAGTACTGCTCTAGATACAAACTTAGAAGCAGCAGAGGAAATAGCACGACAAATTAAATTAAGAGACTTGTCAGGTTTAATAATAATAGATTTTATTGATATGTTAAATTACTCCAACAAAAGGTTAGTTGAGAGAAGATTAAAAGACAGATGTAGAACCGATAGAGCTAGAATTCAAATAGGAAGAATAAGTAATTTTGGACTTCTTGAAATGTCTAGACAAAGACTTAGGGAAAGCAATGTTAAATGGAATTTAAAGTTATCAAATGAAACTTTTGCTCTAAAAGTTATTAAGCTAGTTGAATTAAAAACTTTAGAAAATAATGCTAAAATAATAAAAATTCACTTAAATGATAAAATAAGCATCTTTATTAAAGAAAATTATACAGATGACTTAAGTTATTTTAAAAAAAAAAATAAAATTGAAATAAATATTTTTGAAAATAGCTCTTTAGGATTAGATGATTATGAGATCGAATACCTGTCAAAAACAAATAAAGTAATAGAAAAAATTGAAAAAATTTCTAACCTTAAAAAATTAGAAATTTTAAAACCTGAAGTAAAAAACTATAATATTAATAATAAAAAATTTAAAAAAAAGAAGTTTTATAAAAAAAAAAAATATAAAAAAAAATTAAATTAATCCTTTTTTTGGAGAAGAAGGACTTCCTAAAATATTTTTTTTTATTCGTCCTGATAAATAAGATTTTCTTCCTGCTATAACAGCATGCTTCATAGAGTCAGCCATAATAAAAGGATTTTTTGCTTTTGCTATCGCTGTGTTTACTAACACTCCATCGCAACCTAATTCCATTGCGATAGATGCATCTGATGCTATTCCTATTCCAGCATCAACAATAAGAGGAAGTTTTGTTTGGTTTCTTATAATTTGTATGTTTAATTTGTTTTGAATTCCTAAGCCTGATCCTATTGGTGCAGCTAATGGCATTATAGCTGCAGCGCCAGCATTTTCTAATCTTTTTGCCATTAAAGGATCGTCGTTACAATATACCATAACTTCAAAACCTTCTTTTTTTAAAACTTCTGTTGATTTCAATGTCTCAATCATGTCGGGAAGTAAGTTTTTTTTATCACCTAAAACTTCTAGTTTAACTAATTTCCAACCACCAATTTCTCTAGCAAGCCTTAGTGTTCTTAGTGCTTCTTCTGAACTAAAGCAACCTGCTGTATTAGGTAAATAAGTAATTTTTTTTGGATTAATATAATCCATTAATAGTGGTTTGTTTTTGTCAACGATATTTACTCTTCTTACTGCAACAGTAACCATATCTGCTCCAGATATTTTTATTGCTCTAGCACACTCATTCATATTTTTATATTTTCCAGTACCAACTATAAGTCTAGATTTAAAATTTTTTTTAGCTATTTTTAGATAATCTTTTTTTTTCATTAGCCTCCACCTATAAAATGAACTATTTCAATTTTATCATAATTATTTAATTTAATTTTCTTTAATTTTTTTTTGTCTAAAATTTTTTTATTTAATTCTATTGCCACTTTATTTATTGGTATTTTGAGTTGTTTTGTTAATTTTTCAATTGATGTGTTATTATCAAATATAATTTTTTTCCCATTTACTTTAATTTTTATTTTATTTTTAATATTCATGTAATATAAGTTTAATGTGAATAATATAATTATTATTAATGGTCCAAATCTTAATCTATTAGGAGAAAGAGAACAATCTCAATATGGTAGTATTACTTTTGAACAATTAAAAAAAAAATGTGCTGAACATTCTAAAAAAATTGGAGTAAATGCTAGTTTTTTCCAATCAAATATAGAGGGTGAAATAGTTAATAAAATACAAGATTCAAGAAAATCTTGTGATGGAATAATAATAAATGCTGCTGGTTATACCCATACCTCTGTATCAATAAGAGATGCCCTTGATGTATTTAAAAAACCAATTATTGAATTACACATATCAAATATTTATAAAAGAGAAGAATTTAGACAAAAATCATTGATTTCAGGAATTGTGACAGGGATTATTTGTGGTCTTGGCTCGAATGGTTATATTTTAGCCATAAATGCAATGCATGAATTGCTCAATAATGGAAATAGATAAAAAAATAATAATAAAATTAGTTCAAGCATTAGAAGATTTAAAAAAATCATTAAAAGATGTTGGTATTGAAAGCAATGATAGTGCTATTCAAGAAGAAATAGATTTGTCAGATAAAATAATTGTAAAAAGCCCAATAGTTGGAACTGCTTATTTAGCTGCAGAACCTGGGGGTAAAAAATTTGTTGAAGTTGGAAAAAAAATAAAAAAAGGAGACACTGTTATGATTATAGAAGCCATGAAAACAATGAATCATGTTCCTTCTACATCGAATGGTATAGTTAAAGAAATTTGTGTCGAAGACGGTCAACCAGTCGAGTTTGATCAAAATATTGTAATTCTTGAGTAATGTTTAAAAAAATATTAGTCGCTAATCGAGGTGAGATTGCTGTTAGAATAATCAGAGCGTGCAAAGAATGGGGTATTTCAACTGTTGCAATACATTCTGATGTTGATAGAGAAAGTATGCATGTTAGATTAGCAGATGAAAGTGTATGCGTAGGAACTCATCAACCAATAAATAGTTACTTAAATATTCCCTCAATAATGTCTGCTATAGAACTTACAAATGCGGAAGCTGTTCATCCAGGTTATGGTTTTTTATCTGAAAATCCAGAATTTGCTAAAATTTTAGAAGATTATAAAATTAAATTTATTGGACCATCTTCAAAATTAATTCAAATGATGGGTGATAAAATACAAGCAAAAAAAATAGCCAAAGAATACGGTCTTCCTGTTATTGAAGGTTCAGATGGAGGAGTAAAGAATAAAGAAGATGCAAAGAAAATTTGTAAAAAAATTGGATTTCCTGTTTTAATTAAAGCTTCTGCTGGTGGAGGCGGAAAAGGAATGAAAATAGTTTATAAAGAAACTGAGTTTGATGATTTATTTGCTACAGCAAAAACAGAGGCACAAAAATATTTTGGTAATGATGAAGTTTATATTGAAAAATTTTTTCAAAATCCTAGACATATTGAAGTTCAAGTTTTATCTGGAAAAAATCGAACAGTTCATTTACATGAAAGAGATTGCTCTGTTCAAAGACGACACCAAAAATTGATTGAAGAAACCCCTAGCCCTATTTTAAATGAAAATATAAGAAAAGATTTATTTGAAAAAACAGTAAATATGGTGAGCAAAATTGGATACGAAGGTGCTGGAACAGTTGAATTTATATATGAGGAGGGAAAATTTTATTTTTTAGAAATGAATACCAGAGTGCAAGTTGAGCACCCGGTATCTGAAATGGTTACAGGTATTGATATTATCAAAGAACAAATAAATATTGCTTTTACTGGTAATACAGCTTTGAACCAATCAGATATAAATCCTAGGGGCCACGCAATAGAATGTAGAATAAATGCGGAAGATCCTAGTAAAAACTTTCAACCTTCTCCTGGAAAAATTACTATGTGTCATCAGCCTTCAGGCTTTAGAACTAGAGTTGATGGATCAATTTATCAAGGTTATAAAATTACTCCTTATTATGACAGTATGGTTTGTAAATTAATTTGTCATGGAAGAAATAGAACAGAAGCTATTCAAAGGATGAAGCGCTCTTTAAATGAATTTGTAATTGAAGGAATCACAACAACTATAGAATTACACAAGAAATTACTAGATCATCCTAAATTTATTGATTCCAATTTTAACGTATCTTGGTTAGACAAAGAAAAAATAATCTAATAACACTTGGTTAGCCATATATCGTAAACAGGGTGGTCAAATAAACTTATTGAAGGACTTGATGAAAAAGTCCATCCATTAAAGACGAATACTTGGTCATTATTTTTTATAGTTATATCTTGAACCTGTAAATAAGCAGTGACTTCAGGACTATCGTCAAATTCTGAATTTTTACATTTAAGCACTTTAATAATTAAATTTTCAAAATTTTTATCTTCTTGAATTTTCAAGTTTAATTGACTTGTTTTTGAACTAATTTTATCCAAAATTTTAATTTCAACAAAATTAAGATCGTTAGCAAAAGATTTTAAATTAAATAATAAAAAAAAAATTAAATAAAAAATTTTTTGTATTTTAATTTTTCCAAGTTTTGTATTTTTTTTTAAGTGCATTAGTATTGCCTTTTGGGCTATACGCTTTATTTGAACCTGTCATATTTGATTGGTGAGGTTTTTGCCAATCAAATTTTTTGAACTCATGTACGTTTTCAATCTTGTTTTGAGTAAAATGTATCCAAGAATACCATTCATTTGGAATTTTTGATGCATCAACTTCACCATTATAAATTACAAATCTTTTTCCTTTTTTTGTTTCATAATATTTGTTTCCAAAATTATCTTTTCCAACAAATGTTCCAAAAAAAAATATTGAAATTCTAGTACCTAATGTTTGGTGATTCCACCAAGTAAAAATCTCTTTAAATAATGTCAACATAAAATTTATAATAATTATTCAATTTAAAATTGTAAAAAATAAATTAGACTAAAATTATTATTTGTATATATAATATTTATAATAAGACTCAAAAATAAATTATACAAAGGAAATATGGCAAAATATTTGGTTGAAACTTACTATAATTGCACATTCAAGGTTAGTCATTATTTGGATGAAGTAAACAGTTATGAATTAAAAAATTTAGAAAAAAGAGATGATGGAAAATTTGAAATCATTGATGTTAAATTAGATAATAGAAAAACTAAAAATCTTGATAAAATCAGCAAAACTTCTGAAAACAACAAGCATGACCCCTCAAAAATTGATAGCTTACCTGAAGTAAAAACCGTAGCTTTAAAAAATAATATTTCATCGTTAAAAATAAATAGTACCGTTGAAAACAACAATAAAAGATTTGGGATGCCTGATAGAAGAAAGGGATATATCCAAAAAGCAACAGTTGGAGATCATAAAGTATATCTTCACACCGGAGAGTATGAAGATGGAAAAATTGGAGAAATTTTTATTGATACAAGTAAAGAAGGTGAGTTAGTAAAAGCCTTGATGAATAATTTTGCAATAGCAATTTCATTGGGCTTACAATATGGAGTTCCTCTAGATGAATATGTGAACGCCTTTGTTGAAACAAAATTTGAACCGTCTGGAAAAGTACACGGAAATGATAGAATTTTAAGCGCAACTTCTATACTTGATTATATATTTAGAGAATTAGCAATCTCATATTTAAATAGGGAAGACTTAGCACATACACCGTCTATAGGAATTCCTGAAAAACAACTTGATGAAAAGTCAGATGAAATTAATGATGATCAAAATCAAATATTAAAAATTGTAAAAGATATATCAAGCAAAGGGTTTCTAAGAAGCAATTATAAGAAAAAATTGGTAGATTTATCTGATATAAAAATTAATTTAAAAGGAAAAAAATAGTTATTTATTTTTTTTAACAGATAAATTTAATTCTTTTAGAAGTTTTTCATCAATCTCTGATGGTGCGCCCATCATCAAATCTTGAGCATTTTGATTCATTGGAAACATTGTTACTTCTCTTATATTTTTTTCTCCTGCTAATAACATTATTATCCTGTCAATTCCAGGTGCTATACCACCATGAGGTGGGGCACCATAGCTTAAGGCATTTATCATTCCACTAAATTTTTCATCTACTAATTTTTTATCATATCCAGCTATTGAAAATAATTTATACATTAATTCGGGTATATGATTTCTAATTGCACCAGAAGACAACTCGACACCATTACAAACAATATCATACTGATAAGCTTTTATTTCAAGTGGCTTTGAAAAATCTAATTTTTTTATATCTCCCTGAGGCATAGAAAAAGGATTGTGGCTAAAAATAATTTTTTTTGTTTTTTCGTCCTCTTCAAACATTGGATAATCAACAATCCAGCAAAATGCATAAGAATTATAATTGATTAATTTTAACTCATCTCCTATTTTGTCTCTTGCTTGTGAAAGTATTTTTTCTACTTCATTGGTTTTTCCACATGCTAAAAAAATACTATCTCCAACTTCAGCTTTAGATATTTTCATAATTTCCCTGATTGACTCAGAGCTAAAAAATTTACCAACTGGTCCTTTTCCTTTAATTTCAGAATCTTTTTCAATAGTAAAATAAGCTAATCCAGATGCTCCCTGTTCTTTCGCCCATTTGTCTATGCCATCAAAAAAACTTCTTGGTTTGTCTTTTGTATTTTTTGTAATAATGCCTCTTACAATGGCTCCTTTTTTTACTAAATTTTTAAAAATTTCAAAACTTACGTCATCTCTTTTAAATATTTCTGTAAATTCGCTTATACTTAAAGGGTTTCTCAAGTCAGGTTTGTCTGTACCGTACTTAAGCATTGCTTCAGAAAAAGTTATTTTGGGAAATTTTTCATAAAGTAATTTTTTATTTGAAAATTTCTTAAAAACACTTGTCATTAACTTTTCTATAACTTCAAAAACATCTTGTTGTTCTACAAAAGACATTTCTACATCTAATTGATAAAATTCTCCTGGGCTTCTATCTGCTCTAGCATCTTCATCCCTAAAACAAGGAGCTATTTGAAAATATTTATCAAATCCTGAAACCATAATTAGTTGTTTAAATTGCTGAGGAGCTTGCGGTAAAGCATAAAATTTTCCTGGATTTAATCTACTTGGAACTAAAAAATCTCTTGCTCCTTCAGGACTTGAAGAAGTTAATATGGGTGTTTGAAATTCTAAAAAACCAAGTCTTTCCATTTCTGATCTAATAAATGAAATAACTTTTGATCTTAAAATTATATTTTGATGAATTTTTTTTCTTCTTAAATCCAAAAATCTATATTTCAATCTAATTTCTTCAGCATACTCTTGATCAGAAAAAATTGGCAAAGGTAACTCTTTTGTCGCTCCTAAAACTTCATAAGAAATTATTGAAATTTCTATTTCACCGGTATTTAAATCTTTATTTATAGTATCTTTGCTTCTTTCTAAAACTTTCCCATTAAATTTTACAACTGCTTCTAAAGGTAGTTTTTCAATTTCTTTGAAATTTGGATCTTTGTTTTCAATCACGCATTGAGTTAAACCATAATTGTCTCTTAAATCTAAAAATAATAAATTTCCATGGTCTCTTTTTTTATTTATCCATCCACTCAAGGAAACATT
>CABZXL010000025.1 GCA_902529715.1 uncultured Pelagibacteraceae bacterium
ATGCAGATGATGTAAATAACGCTATACAGGAACATATAAAAAATGACTAAACTTAAACAATATAAAATGTTTATCGATGGTGAATGGGTAGACTCTGATACTAAAAAAACTTTTGAAACTTTAAATCCAGAAAATAATAAGGCATGGGCTGTTGTTCCTGAAGGAAGTGCAAATGATGTTGATAGAGCAGTGAAAGCAGCACAGAAAGCGTTTGAAGGAGAATGGCCAAAGTTGCTTCCGCGAGAAAGAGGTAAATATTTAAGAGCGATAGCAGATAAACTTAGAAAGAACGCTGAGTTACTTGGAGAAATTGAAACTATTGATACTGGAAAATTATTTAGAGAAACAAAAAAACAAGCAAACTATATTGCAGAATATTATGACTATTACGCTGGTATGGCAGATAAAGTTGAAGGAACAGTTTTACCTATAGATAAACCAAATATTCAAGCAATAACAACAAGAGTACCAATAGGTGTTATAGCTGCAATTATTCCTTGGAACTCGCAGATGTTATTAACAGTAACTAAACTAGCGCCGGCTCTAGCAATGGGAAATACTGTTGTTATAAAATCGTCAGAGTTAGCACCTGCAGTTTTATTTGAGTTTGCAAAATTAGTTGAAGAAACAGGAATGCCAAAAGGAGTTGTAAATGTTATTACAGGTTATGGTGACCCATGTGGAAAATCTCTAACAACACACAATTTAGTTGAAAAAATTGCTTTTACAGGAGGTCCTGAAACTGCAAGACATATAATTAGAAATTCAGCTGAAAATTTATCTGAAGTAAGTCTGGAACTTGGAGGAAAAAGTCCTGTAGCAGTATTTGAAGATGCTCATCAAGAAAATGCAATAAATGGAATTACCGCAGGAATTTTTGGTGCAAGTGGCCAAAGTTGTATTGCTGGTTCAAGACTTTATTTGCAAAAAGGAATTTATAATGAATTTCTAGATAAGCTTGCTGCAAGAGCAGAAAAAATAAAAATTGGTGCGCCTATGGATCCTGAAAGCGAAATGGGTCCAATTGGTAATTTTAAACAATTAGAAATAATAGAAAAAAATATTAAATTAACTGTAGAACAAGGTGGAAAAATTAAATGTGGAGGTAAAAGACATTCATTTTCAAATGAAGGATACTATTTTCCTCCAACAATTATTGAGTGTGATAATCATAATCTTCCCGCTGCAGAAAATGAACTTTTTGGTCCAGTGCTATCTGTAATGAAATTTGAAAATGAAGAAGAAGTAATAAATAAAATGAATGATAACCAATACGGTTTATCATCTGGGGTTTATACTAGTGACTTCTCAAGAGGCATGAGAGTTTCAAAAGCAATTAGAGCTGGGATTACATTTGTAAATACTTATAGACTAATATCTCCATCTGCTCCATTTGGAGGAATGAAAGATAGTGGCTATGGTAAAGAAGCAGGTATAGAATCTATAAAAGATTACACAAGAGTAAAAACAACTTGGTATTATACTTCGGATAAACCAACTCTTGATCCATTTTCAATGAGATAAAATTGTCTTTTAAACATACAGCAATAATTGTCCTAGTAATGTTCTTTTTAGGAAGTGCTTATCCTTTAGGTAAATTTGGTTTAAATGCTTCTATTAATCCAATTATGTTTGGGGCTTTAAGAATGGTTATAGTTTTTTTGTGCCTAATACCTTTCTGTAAAATAAAAATTCCTCAAAAAAAATATTATCTGCCTCTTTTAGGGTTTTCAATATGTATGGGTGCAGGGGTAAATATGTTTTTATATTTATCATTAGAGGCTGCTTCAATCTTGGCTCCTATTACAATTGGCGCTCAGCTTTCAATTCCTTTAGCAATTATTTTAAGTTCTATGTTTCTTAGTGAAAGTATAAGTTTTAAAAAATGGATTTTAATATTTACATCATTTTTTGGAATTGTTTTAATAGCATTTGATCCAAAAATTTCAGAAGAAATCTTAGCGACATTGTTAATTTTTGCTATGGCTTTTTTCTATGGTTTGTCTCAAGTGTTCTCGAGATATCTTAAAGATCTTGATGTAAAATTTACTAATGCTTTTATGGGTTTGGTTGGTTTTATTATATTAATTATTATTTCCCATTTGTTTGAAGGAAATATAATTGATCAAATAAACAATATCGAAGTAAATGGATGGTTAGCAGTATTGTATGCGGGAGCAATAATTTCGATATTTGGTCATATGATGATGTTTTATTTATATAAATTTTATCCAGTAGGGATGGTTTTGCCTTTTTATGCTTTATTTCCTGTTTTTGGATTAATACTAACTTTTTTAATTTTTGGAGAAATTCCAACGCTCATAATGGTCACTGGTGGAATTATCGTTGTACTATCAGTGTTTATGCTTCAAAAAATTAGATAATTAATCATTGAAATATTAATTTAATCATAATCTAATAACTTTTTATAAATTGTTAACAATTAAAGGGAAAATTATGAGAAAATTAATTATAGCTGCATTCTTATTTGTTTCTACGATGACAACAAATTCTTTTGCAGATATTAAAATGGGAGTAATTTTAGGATTTACAGGTCCTATTGAATCTCTAACGCCAGCAATGGCTGCGTCTGCAGAGCTTGCTTTTAAAGAAGCTTCAGACTCAGGTTCATTACTGGGTGGACAAAAAATATCAGTAGAAAGAGCTGATTCAACTTGTGTTGATTCTGCTGCTGCTACAACTGCTGCCCAAGGATTAGTAGACGGAGGTGTTGTCGCTATTATGGGAGCTGACTGTTCTGGAGTTACAGGTGCTATTGCAACAAATGTTGCTGTGCCAAATGGAGTTGTAATGATATCTCCATCTGCAACTTCTCCAGGATTAACTACTCTAGCTGACAACGGATTTTTCTTTAGAACTGCTCCGTCAGATGCAAGAGGTGGTGCAATCTTGGCTGACATTACTAAAGACAGAAAAGTTAAAAGTGTAGCGATTACTTATACAAATAATGACTATGGTAAAGGTTTATCAGATGTTTATGAAGCAGCTGTTAAAGCTCATGGTATTAAAGTAACTACTGTTCTTGCTCACGAAGAAGGTAAAGGTGACTACTCAGCTGAAGTAGCAACACTAGCGTCTGCTGGTGGTGATGCTGTTGCTGTTCTAGGTTATCTTGACCAAGCTGGAGCACAAATTATTCAGGGTTCTCTAGATGCAGGATCATTTGATAGATTTATTTTATCTGATGGTATGATCGGAGACTCATTAACTGATAAATTTGGTAAAGCTTTAAACAAATCATTTGGTTCTCTACCTGGATCAACTGGAAAAGGTGCTGGAGTTTTTGCTGATGTAGCAAAAGCTGCTGGTATTGATTCTTCAGGTCCTTACACGGGTGAATCTTATGATGCTGCTGCTTTAATCACTCTTGCTATGCAAGCTGGTGGGAAAGCTGACAGAGCTACTGTTCAAGCAAATGTTATGGCTGTAGCAAATGCACCTGGTAAAAAAATCTACCCAGGTGAATTAGGAAAAGCTTTAGATTTATTAGCTAAAGGAAAAGCCGTTAACTATGAAGGTGCAACAGGTGTTGAACTTACTGATGTAGGTGAAGCATTTGGTTCTTTCTTAGAAAAAGAAGTTAAAGGCGGTAAATTTAAAACTAAAAAACAAAGATAATACTTATATTCTTTAAAACCTCAGCGAAGAAATTCGCTGGGGTTTTTTTATCTAAAAAATATATTTATCAGATAAATACATCAAAAAAGCTAGTGCCATTCCTAAAAGTAAATATTTCATTTAATTTTTAATTATTTTCTCTGGTAAAATTCCTTGTGGTCTAAATCTCATTATAACCAATAGTGCTGTTCCGATCACTAAAAATCTAAAATATGGAGCACTATTTATTAAATGCACTCTAATTTCATTTGTTTCTGGCAAATGAGCTGTGAAAAGATTGATAAAAAAAAGTGCTATTGGTGCTGCTTCAACCCATAAAAACCAAACAACAAAGCCACCTAAAATTGCTCCAAAATTGTTTCCGGTTCCACCAACTATAACCATTACCCAAATAACGAATGTATATCTCATTGGTCTGTAACTTCCTGGTGTAAATAATCCATCATTAGTTACCATCATGGCACCTGCTATACCAACTATTGCGGAACCTAAAATAAATATTAACAAATGCTGTTTAACAACATTTTTTCCCATAGCTCCTGCAGCTTCTTCATTGTCTCTTATTGCTCTCATCATTCTTCCCCATGGAGAGTAAAGAGCTTTTTGAGTAACAATTAATAAAATTATAACAACAGTTAAAAATAAACCTGTAAAACAAAGTTTTACATAAACTGAAGAAGCATCAATAACTAACTGGTTTAAAACTTCTTGTTTTTCTGAAACAGAATTAATCAACGCTAGTTTTCCTGAGTGGAATTTTTCAACTAAATCTATAAACCACGGTGATTTCTGAAGATTAATTTCATATGGCGCTGGCCTTTTAAGTCCAATTACATTTTTAACTCCCCTAGCCAACCAGTCTTCATGCTTAATTATCGATACAACTATTTCTGCAATCAATAGTGTTGCGATTGCTAAGTAATCAGCTCTTAATCCAAGCGCTACTTTTCCTACAACAAAAGCTAATCCACCTGCAAGAAATGCTCCAGCTATCCAAGAAAATAAAACTGGTAGACCAAGTCCACCTAAAAAACCCGTTTTAGCTGGTTCTACCGCTTCAATACTTTCAATAGCTGGTTCAGAAATTAATCTTAGTAATAATATTCCAATTATAATTATAGCGGCTACTAAATAATTTCTATTTTTGGATTTTGCAATTTTTTTTAAAGTAAGACGAATTGAATAAACCATTACAATAATAACTCCAAGGCAAATAATCATATTAAGTCCGCCTACGCGCCAAGCTTCACCAACAGGTGCTACTGATATAAGTACAACAGCTAATCCGCCTAAAGCAGTGTAACCCATTATTCCAAAGTTAATTAACCCAGCATATCCCCATTGGATATTTGCACCTATAGTCATAACTGCTGAAATTAAACAATAGTTTAAAATCGTTAAAGCAATTGACCAAGATTGGAATATTCCAACCAAAATAATTAAAGTAAACATTATTAAGTAAGCTGTAATTACATTTGTATATTGTCTCATAGTGTTTTTCCTTTAAATATTCCCGAGGGTCTAAATAATAAGACAATTACTAAAATTGAAAATGAAACTGCAAACTTATAATCAGTTGATAATATTTGCATCATAGAATTCGGTTCTAATGCTTCTGGAAGTATATATGTAAAAAACTTTTTATAAGCATACGTTAAAAATATTTCAGCAAATGCGATAACGTATCCTCCTAGAAAAGCACCAAAAGGATTTCCTATTCCACCAACGATCGCTGCTGCAAATATTGGCAACATATTATTAAAATATACAAATGGTCTATAGCTTTTATCTAGTCCATATAAAACTCCGCCTATTGTTGCTAGTATTCCAGCGATAATCCAAGTAATTAATACAACTTTTTTAGGATCTATTCCTGATAGTAAAGCTAAATCTTCATTATCAGAATAAGCTCGCATACTTGTTCCCGTCTTAGTTTTATTTAAAAACCAAAACATTATAGAAACTGCAATCATAGTAATAACTATTGTTATCGCTTGTGTAGACTTGATTGTTAAACCTTCGTTTAACCCTGTCATTTCTTTAAATTCTGAGGCTTTTAAAATAAACTTTTCTCCATCAAGAAAGGTTCTGTCTGCTGGTCCAATAATTATCCTTATTATTGCTTGTGTAACAAACATTACTCCAACACTAACCATTGCAAGCTGGACTGGTGGACTTTTTTTAATTCGATAATATTCAAATACAAATTTGTCTATGGATAGCATGTATAAAATCATCATAAAAGTCGCTAAAGGGATTGTAATTAAAGCTGTTGGAAATATTCCAAGATTTATACCTAACGATTGAAAATAATAAGTAAGAAGAACTGCAAACATAGTTCCAAATGACATCATGTCTCCAGTTGCAAAATTTGCAAATCTCAATATTCCATAAATTAATGTTACAAAAATTGCTCCAAGAGCTAATTGTGATCCATAGGTTAAAGCAGGTATTATCGTATAATTTAACAATACTATTATTGCATTTATAAAATCCATTTAAGCTCCTAAAAAAGACCTTCTGACTTCAGGATCATTGAGTAATTCATTTCCAGATCCTTCAAATTTATTTTCACCTGTAACCAGTACGTATCCTCTATCAGAAATACTCAATGCTTGTTTAGCATTTTGTTCAACCATTATTATTGCAACGTTCGTTTCTTTAACTTTAATTATATGCTCAAATAATTCATCCATTACTATTGGAGAAACTCCAGCGGTTGGTTCATCTAACATTAAAACAGAAGGCCTAATCATTAAAGCTCTACCAAGTGCAACTTGTTGTCTTTGTCCTCCTGATAATTCACCTACTTTTTGTGATTTCTTTTCATTTAAAATAGGAAATAGATCATAAATGTCCTCAATAACTTTATTAACATCATCTTCACGCAAAAAAGCTCCGACCTCTAAATTTTCTCTTACAGTTAAATCGGCAAATACATTTCTAGTTTGTGGAACAAATGATATGCCAGCTTTAACCCTATCTTGAGGAGATAAACTAGAAATATCTTTTCCATCCATTAAAACAGAACCTGTTTTCAAATTAAGAAGTCCCAACATTGCTTTCATTGCTGTAGACTTTCCAGCACCATTAGGACCAAGGATTGCAACTATTTCTCCCCTATTTGCATTAATTGAACATGAGCTAATAATATCTGGACCATTTCCATATCCAGCTGTCATTTTACTTCCTTCAAAAAAAGCCATTAATTATTATCTCCTTATTTTGTATTTGCTCGGCCCAAATAACTTTCTATTACTTTTTCATTTTTCATAACTTCATCTGGTGTACCTTCAAATAATACAGAGCCTTCTGCCATAACAATTACTGGGTCACACATTCTTTTTATAAAATCCATATCATGTTCGATCATACAAAAAGTATAACCTTTTTCTTTATTTAATCTTTGAATAGCTGTTCCAATATCTTTTAATAAGGTTCTATTAACTCCAGCGCCAACCTCATCAAGTAAAACTATTTTTGCATCAACCATCATAGTTCTTCCAAGTTCAAGTAATTTTTTTTGACCTCCAGATAGATTTCCAGCTAATTCATTTGATAAATGCTTTAAATTCAAAAAATCGATTACTTCATAGGCTTTTTGTTTTACTACTTCTTCTTCTTTTTTAACTAATTTTGGATTTAGTAATGCCGTCATCAATTTTTCTCCTGATTGGTTACCAGGAACCATCATTAAATTCTCTAATACAGTTAAATTTGTAAACTCGTGTGCTATTTGAAAAGTTCTTAACAGTCCTTTTGAAAACAATTCGTATGAAGGAATTGAAGTTATTTCTTCATTATTAAACATTACTTGACCTGAGTTAGGTTTTAAATTTCCAGCAATTAAATTAAATAAAGTGGTTTTGCCAGATCCATTTGGACCAATAACTCCAGTGATGGATCCTTTTTTAATATTTAAAGAACAGTTTGATACTGCTGCTAAACCACCAAAATATTTTGAAATATTATTAATCTGCAGGATATTTTGATCTGGCTGCATAGAAAATTATACTTTGTTTAATCTTTTAAGAATACTATTTAATGTTTTTTCTGTAGATTTATAGAATCCAGATTTTCTTAGTTCTTTAACACCTTGTTCATTAAGCCCTCTTGGTGTTTGAGATTCTTTTACTAAATATTTTAAATCTTTATTGGAATTAACAACAGCATCCTCAGATAATGCTAAAAAAAGTGAAGTAATATACTTTTGCGCTTTATCTCTTTTAACACCACGTTTAACTAGCCAATTAGACATTGTGTTTAATAACTCATAAAATGGTGCCATCATTCCTGAAGTAGACCAAAAGTTTTTAGACAATTTTTCATTATTAATTTCAACTGTTGTTCCAAGTTTATCAAAAAAAAATTTAATTTTCTTATTTGGTGGAAATAATGGAAGTGGACCTTTTTTTAATGAAATTGGAGGAAGTGGTATTGCTCTTGCAATTGTTGCCTTTACTTTGATGGCTTTTTTAAGCTGAGGCAGAGTCATCGTAGAGATAAAACTAATAATTGTTTGACTAGATTTAAATTTTAAATTTTTAATGATTTTTTGACCTACTATAGGTGTAACAGCTAAAAAAACCCAATTACATGAATTAACTATTTCTTGATTATTTTTTGCAATAGAAACTTTTCTAAATTGTTTTTTTAGTTTCTTTGCTACATTTCTATTTCTTGGTGACAATATTATCTTTTTAAAAGATATTCTAGATCTGCATATTCCGGTTACTACGGATGAGGTTATTTTCCCTGTTCCTATAAAACCTAAATTCATATTTGGTTACAATATTCTATATATTACAAATAACTATATTTAATTAGACAAAAAAAAAGACCAGCAAATAAATGCTGGTCTTTTTTAAATATTTAAACTTTTAAATTTAAAAGTTTTTTACTATAGAGATCGTAGCAGTTGCACCAATCAATTCTGTAACATCTATAACGTTAGCATCAGCTGTTCCTGCTCCTTTTCCGTTATTTGCGTTTACATCGTCAAATTCATGACCCGTGATTTCTGCTCTTATTCCTACGCCACCTAAATCTTTTTCAATACCTATACCAACTGTATAACCATCAGTATCTGTATCTTGATAGTTTGCGCTAGCATTTGTTTCAGTTACGTCTACATCAACTTGAGATATTCCAGCTTTAAGATACATTCCCCATACTGGCAATCTAGCGATTGCGTATATAGTAGTTAAATCTTTAAATTCAGCTTTTACTGTCTCAGTAGAGCTAGTCGCATTGGTAATTTGAACCTGCTCTGAACTGTTTGTAGGCGTCTCAATGGCTTGAGTAACATAGCTAAGTCCAAGTCCTATTGTACCATTTCCAATTTCCGCAAAAATTGAAGGATACGAATCTTCAAACGCACCATATTCTCTGATGTCCGTAAATATAGTTCCTTGATAGTCGTAGTTTCTTTCTCTACCTTCTGCAGCAAAAACTGACTGATTGTAAGAAAGACCAGCGGATACCATTACATCTGCCATAGCAGTTGAAAATGAAAAAACGCTTGCAACTATTATTAAAAGTACTTTTTTCATAATTTATCTCTTCTTTTATTAATTAATTTTTATAAAAATTAACCAATTATGTACCACTTTAAACACACACTTTATACACAACAAAAGCGATAATTAACGAAATTTAGAGAATGTTGCACTTTTACAACATAAAAAATATTGTGAAATATAGCTTTTTTACTCATTCAGAGGTTGTAGGTCAAAATAAGATTTCTGTGAGTACGAGTTTATTCAATAACGAATCTCATACTTTTTCAAAAAATTAATGGTGTTATGTAAATACTCTAATTATTGGAATTAAAAATTATTTGTAAATTAAAGAAAATATTTCAGTAGAAACATTTTGTGGATAGCCCTAAAAAACCGGGAGCTAAAGATGGCTAGATAGGACTATCTAAACATTAATATATCACGCCCCATTGAAATTGCATTAAAAAAAATTTTATTATTTACTTAAAAATATGAAAAAAAGCAACAGACCAATAACTAGAGTTAAAAATTATGAGCCAAATATAGAGAGTTCAGATTGGGTCATTTGGGCAGCATGGGCTGATCGGATCACTTTTGAAGAAATAAAGAAAAAAACAGGTAAATCAGAGTCGGAAGTTATTAGGATTATGAGAAATTCATTAAAACCATCTTCTTTTAAATTATGGAGAAAAAGAGTAAAAAATCAAAGCATAAAACATAGAAAAAAGTTTGAAATATCTAGAAAACAAATAAGAAGAAAAATCAAAAAAAACGATTATATATAAGTTATGAAAAATATTATCATGTACACAGGTCCAATGTGTAATTTCTGTGACGCTGCAAAAAGACTGCTTACTAGAAACAATCTTAAATATGAAGAAATAGATATTTCAACAAAAGATGGTCTAAGAGAAGAAATGATAAAGAAAGCAAATGGTAAAAGAACTATTCCTCAAATATTTTTTGATGATCTTCACGTTGGTGGATACGTAGAATTAAGAGAGTTAGAAAAAAATGGCAAGCTTAAAAATATATTAGAATAATCTACTATTTAGGTTTAAAATTTAAACAAATCCCATTATTACAATATCTTTTGCCAGTTGGTTCAGGGCCATCATCAAATATATGTCCATGGTGACCACCACATTTCTTACAATGATACTCTGTTCTTGCATAACCTAAAAGATAGTCTGTTTTGGTTTCAAAAACATCTGGTAATGATTTAAAAAAAGAAGGCCATCCTGAACCACTTTCATACTTTGTATTGGATTCAAATAATTTTACTCCACAATTTATACAATGATAACTTCCTTCTCTTTTTTCATTGTTTAATTCACTTGATCCTGGTGCCTCAGTTCCTTCATCAAATAAAACTAATTTCTGTTCAGCGGTTAAATTTAAATTATTTTTTTTCATAATTTCTAATTAATTTTTTTTATTTGAAAGTGTTATCCCTGCAATAATAAATATTGCTCCCCAAATATGGTAAATCATAAATTTTTCATCAAAAATTATCATTGCCATGATCGCCCCCATGATTGGCATCAAATGTAAAAATATTCCAGCCCTATTAGCTCCAATAATTGAAATTCCTTTTATCCAAAAAAAGAATGCAGCTAACCCCGGAAAAATAACCACGTATGCTAAAATTAAATAAAACGGTTTTCCTAAAATGATTGGATTGCTCATATTCATTTCAATAATATAAATTGGTATAAGAAAAAATAAACCACAAATAATTACAACTTCTAATAAAGACATTTGAGAAATTTTATATTTTTTACTTTTTAAAAGAGCTGAATAAATTGCCCAGGAAAACATAGCAACAACCATTGATAGGTCTCCTTTATTAAAATTTAAGTTTTTTATTAAATTTAAATCAGCCTTTGTAATAATAAAAATTACTCCAGTTAAAGATAAAATAACTCCAATAATTTGAAAAATGTTTGTTTTTTCAATTTTTAAAATTGAAGAAATAAATATT
>CABZXL010000026.1 GCA_902529715.1 uncultured Pelagibacteraceae bacterium
AAATTTTAATCAGTTTAGGAGCAAAAAATGTATTGATAAAAGGTGGGCATCTTAAATCAAGAATTATGCAAGATATTTTTTTGAATAAAAATGAAATATCAATTTTTAAAAATAAAAAAATTCATACAAAAAACACTCATGGCACTGGATGCACATTATCTAGTGCAATTGCCACATATTATTCATGTGGAAAAACATTAAAGAAATCTTGTGAGATGGCGATTAAGTATGTTAACCATTCAATTGGCACAGGACCAGGTTATGGTAAGGGTCATGGACCAATAAATCATTTAAGTATAATAAATATAAATAAAAAGTTTAAATGAAAAATGTAGTTGTTGTTGGATCTCAATGGGGAGATGAGGGTAAAGGAAAGATTGTTGACTGGCTTTCTAGCGAAGCTGATATTGTTGTAAGATTTCAAGGAGGACATAACGCAGGACATACTTTAGTAATTGATGGCACAACATATAAATTGAGACTATTGCCCTCAGGAATTGTAAGAAAAGACAAAGTCTCAATTATCGGAAATGGAGTGGTTATTGATCCATGGGCTTTATTGGATGAAATTAAAGAAATTAAACTAAAAGGCGTTGATATAACTAAAAAAAACTTAATTGTTTCAGAGGCTGCAAATTTAATTTTACCATTTCATAGAGAAATGGATGAAATAAGAGAAGACACAGCAGGCAAAGCCAAAATAGGAACAACGAGAAGAGGCATTGGTCCAGCATACGAAGATAAAGTTGGCAGAAGATCAATAAGAGTTATGGATTTAGTTTCAGAGAAAAATTTAGACCACAGATTGGAAACAGTTTTAATGCATCATAATGCAATAAGAAAAGGATTAGGAAAAGAAATTTACAAAAAAGATAAACTAAAGGAAGATTTGTTAAAAATAGCACCAGAAATCCTAAAATACTCTCAACCAGTATGGAAAAAAATAGATGAATTTAAAACGCAAGGAAAAAAAATATTATTTGAGGGTGCACAAGGTATTTTACTTGATGTTGACCATGGCACATATCCATTTGTTACATCTTCAAATACGGTAGCCTCAGCTGCTGCAACGGGATCTGGCTGTGGCCCTAATTCAATAAATTATGTTTTGGGAATTACAAAAGCTTATACTACGAGAGTAGGAGAAGGTCCTTTCCCTACAGAGCTGATAGACGAAATAGGAGAAAAGCTAGGAAGCATAGGAAAAGAATTTGGAACAGTAACAAGTAGAAAAAGAAGATGTGGATGGTTCGATGGAGTTTTGGTTAGACAAACAATTAAAATTGCTGGAATAGATGGAATAGCACTAACTAAACTAGATGTTTTGGATAAATTAGATGAAATAAAAATGTGTATTGCATATGAAGTTGATGGAAAAAAAATGGATTATTTGCCAGCAGCTGTAGATGATCAATTAAAAGCAAAACCCATTTATAAAAATTTTAAAGGCTGGAATTGTTCAACCAAGGGTATAAAAAAATTTGATGACCTTCCTGATAATGCAAAAAATTATATTAAAGAATTAGAAAAATTTATAGAAACGAAGGTTGCTAGCATTTCTACAAGTCCAGAAAGAAATGATACTATTTTAATAGTTGACCCTTTTAGCAGTTAATTTGCAGGAAGAAGATTTTTTGATTTTGCAGAATTAAGCATATGTTTTTGAAGTTTTTCAAAAGCTTTATTTTCTATCTGTCTAATTCTTTCCCTGCTTATTTTAAATTTTTTACTTAAATCTTCTAAAGTCGAAGGTTCGTCGGTTAATCGTCTCGAATATAAAATATCTTTCTCCCTATCGTTCAAAATTTTTATTGAATCTTTTAAAAGATCTTTTCTTTGTTCCATCTCTTCTTTTTGAGCAAACTTTAGTTCTTGATCCATATCTTTATCAACAACCCAGTCTTGCCATTGTTCGCCATCTTCTCCAATAGGGGCATTTAATGAATGTTCTTTACCAGATAGCCTTCTATTCATTGAAACAACCTCATCCTCTTTAACATCCAATTTATTTGCAATTTCTGTTACATGTTCGTTTCTTAAGTCACCTTCAGTTTTAGGTGAAATTTGATTTTTTAGTTTTTTAAGATTAAAGAATAATTTTTTCTGTGCTGTAGTTGTTCCAATTTTAACCAAACTCCAGGATCTCAATATATACTCCTGGATAGAAGCTTTAATCCACCACATAGCATATGTGGCCAACCTGAAACCTTTTTCAGGTTCAAATTTTTTTACAGCTTGCATTAGTCCAACATTTCCTTCAGAGATCATTTCATTAACAGGCAAACCATATCCTTTGTATCCCATTGCGATTTTTGCAACTAATCTTAAATGGCTAGTAACCAGTTTTTCAGCAGATTTTAAGTTTCCTGTTTGCTTCCAGTTTTTTGCTAACATGTATTCTTCTTCAGCATCTAGCATAGGAAATTTTTTTATTTGTGCTAAATAAGCAGAAAGACCACCTTCGTTTGAAAGTATTGGCAGATTGTAGTTTTTTGTAGTACTCATTTTTGTTATTTATTTAGTTAAGAAAATTATTTTTACAATCATTTTATTTGCTTAGTTTTCTTAGTGTTTTTAAAATTTCTTCAAGTTCTTTTGGCAAAAATGAAGTAAATTCTAATTTTTCTCCACTTTTTGGATGTATAAATCCTAAAAATTTAGCATGCAAAAACTGCCTACCTAAGTTTAAAATTATTTTTTCTAAATCTAAATTGATATTTTTTACCTTTTTAAATTTTTTTTTGTACTTTTTGTCTCCAAGTATATTATTTCCTTTATAACTCATATGAACTCTTATTTGATGTGTTCTTCCAGTTTCAAGTTTGCATTCTACAAAACTAAAAGTAGGAATTTTATCATTCTCAAAAACTTCTAATGTTTTATAATTTGTAATTGCTTTTTTTCCTTTAGTTAGGCCAACTTCCATAAGTTGCCTATTTTTTGAGCTTCTTGTAATGAGTGTATCAATTTTACCAAATTGAGGTCTTAGTTTACCCCAAATAAGAGTTTGGTAGATTCTTTTTATTGAATGTTCACTAAACTGATTTGATAACTTTTCATGGCTAATATTATTTTTTGCTATCACAACCAAACCCGATGTATCTTTATCTATTCTATGAACAATTCCTGGTCTTAGCTCATCACCAATACTAGATAAGTTTTTACTGTCGTATTGTATAAGAGCATTGACTAAAGTTTTATCGTAATCTCCTGCACCAGGATGCATAGATATTCCAGCAGGTTTATTTACAACTAATAAATCTTTATCTTCATATACAATATCTAGTTTAAAGTTAAATGGTTTTAATGAAGCTTTTTTTGGTTTTGGTATTTCAAGATCAATAAAGTCACCAGTACAAATTTTTTTGGATGGTTCAGTGGTAGTTTTTTTATTAATTTTTAATTTTTTATTTAAGATTAAATTTTTTATTCTAGTTCTGCTAAGATCTTTTTCTTTATTTGATATAAATTGATCCACTCTTTGACCGTTTTCGTCATCTTTAACAATTAAATTAATGGTATTTTTCATAAATTATAATATTAATACTATATGCGCTTGTAGCTCAACTGGATAGAGCGCCTGACTTCGGATCAGGAGGTTCTGGGTTCGACTCCTAGCAGGCGCACCATTTTATTCTCCAATATTAATTAAAGTACCTTTTTTACGAGCTTTGCTGAAAGAATAATAAAATAAACAAACTGAAATAAACAAATACAATCCATTTAAATAAAAGGCTTTAAAAATACTTTCTACGTTTACTATTCCATCAATTAAAATACTTCTAGCTTCTTCAAATATATAAACAAGTGGAAGCATATACGCAATTTTTTGAAATATTTCAGGTAATATTTCTACAGGATAATAAATACAGCCAAACGGTGCTAACAAAAACATTGTTGACCAAGCAATGTTTTCAAATGATGGTCCAAATCTTAATAATCCTGAGGATACCAATATACCTAAAGTAATTCCAAATATATAAAGACTTAAGAATAATAAGAATAAACTTAAGCCTAGGTCTAATATAGAAATTCCAAATAGCGGAGAGGTTAGTAAGATTGCCGGAACTAATCCGATAAGCGCTCTAATTAAAGCGGTAAATATTAATGAAATTAAAATTTCACTTTTCTTAATTGGAGCAATGAATAAGTTTGTAAAATTTCTGCTCCATATTTCCTCTAAAAATAACATATTAAAGCCAATACTAGTTCTGAATAAAAAATCGTAAAGTATCGCGCATGTCAGTATAACCCCAACTGCATTGCTGTAGTAAGAACTATAAGTAGAAAAGAAGTTAGATATAAATCCCCATAAGGTTATTTGTATAGATGGCCAATAAATCAAATCTAAGATTCTAGGAAAAGATCTTGTTATTAAAAAAAAATGTCTTAAAAACAATCCATACATTCTGCCTAAATTCATTTTAATTCCTTACAAGTTTTAAAAAAACTTCCTCCAAATTTTTTCTTCCATGTTTTTTGATTAAATCATCTGGTTTACCTTGGTCTATTATTAAGCCATTTTTCATCATCATTATCGAGGAGCATAATCTGGTGACTTCGTCCATATTGTGAGAAGCTAATAAAATTGATACTTTTTTTTCTTTTTTATAATTTTCTAAAAACGTTCTAACAAAATCTCCAATCTCAGGATCTAAAGATGCCGTAGGTTCATCAAGTAGTAATACACTTGGTTCATTAATTATTGCTTTTGCTAAACTTATCCTATTTTTTTGGCCGGATGATAATTCTCCAGTAACTCTATTAAGTAAATTTTCTAATCTTAATTTACTGACTAAATAATCTATCTTTTGATTTAAATTTTTTACAGAGTAAAGTTTACCATAAACAATTAAATTTTGTTTTACAGTTAATTTTTTTGGCAGTTCTATATAAGGAGAGATAAAATTTATTTTTTGTAAAATTTCAGTTGGGTTTTGCTCTATTTTTAGTCCATTAACTAATATTTCACCGCTCGTAGGTTTTAATAAACCTAATATCATTCCAATAGTTGTAGTTTTTCCAGAACCATTTGGACCAAGTAAACCAATAATCTCATTTTCTTTAATCTCAAAACTAATATTTTTTACAGCTTCTTTTGCTCCATAAGTTTTTTTTAGGTTAATGACTTTTATAGAATTTTGCATTATTTAGCTGATGCTCTTTTTAATCTGTCGTTAATTGCTTCACCAAATCCAATGTTTGGAATTTTTTCAACAACTATATTTTTATAATTTTTATTCTTAATTAATCTTAAAATTTTATACAAGTTTTTAGCCGCCTCTTTAAGATTTTTAGTTTTACTTAAATAATAATAATTTTTATAAGATTTTTCCCTTTTTTTAATTAGAATAAATGCCTCACCGGGTTTTGGTTTTTTAGTATTTAATTTTATAGGAATTCCAGGAGAATAATGTAGTTTTGATTGACCCGGAACAGTAATTTTCTTTTTTGCTTTATGGTATTTAACATTTTTATTTAAAACTTTATTGATTTTTTTTCTTTCTATTCCTCCAAGTCGTAATATTTTAGGTTTGCCAACCAAACTTATTATTGTTGACTCCAATCCAATTTTAGATCTACCTCCATCAAGTATAAATTTAATTTTATTTCCAAATTCTTCCCTCACATCACTCGCAGAAACAGGACTAATTTTGGTTGAAATATTTGCACTAGGAGCTGCCAAAGGGTAATTTAAAACTTTAAGAAGACTTTGAGTAATTTTATTTTTTGGAAATCTTACTGCTAATATTTTTTTTTTATTCGTTACAAACTTTGAAATATTACTATCATTTCTTGTTTTTAAGATAAAAGTAATTGGGCCCGGACAAAACTTTTTATACAGGATGAAAAAATTTTTATTTAATATACAATCTTTCTTTAGTTGATTTAAACTATAGTAATGAACAATAGATGGATTGTTTTTTGGTCTTTTTTTTAAAATATATATTTTTTTAACTGCTTTATCAGAGTAAGCATTTGCAGCAAGCCCATAAACCGTTTCTGTTGGTATAGCTACACAATCATCTTTATTCAAAAAAGAGACACTTTTTTTAATATTTGCAAGATTATTATTCATGTATTATCACCAACTAATATATGAAAGAAAAAAATATTCAAAATAATATTAACACTGGCTCACTTGATGAATTAACTATTGAGCTAAATCAAATAATAGAAAATCTAGAAAAAGAAAAAAACTTAGAAAATTCGATTGAAGAATATCAAAAGCTAATAAAGTTAAACAACATAATTGAAAAAAAATTTCAATCGACGTCTAAAAATATTTCAATAGAAACAAGAAATAAAATAAACAAAATTTTAAAAAAAGTATGATTAAAGATTTAAATCGTATTGCAAATGATACAAACAGATTTTTGAATTCGTATATAAAAAAACAATCCAAAACTGAATTGATCAGATCAATGAAGTATGGGTTGCTTCCCGGCGGAAAAAAAATAAGATCTAAAATTTTAATTGATGTTGGAAGAATTTTTAATTTAAACTATAGATCTTTAATTAAAATAGGAGCAGCTGTGGAATGTATACATGCCTATTCGTTAATTCATGACGATTTGCCGTGTATGGATAACGATTCGATCAGAAGAGGAAAACTTTCTACGCACAAAAAATTTGGAGAATCAACAGCGGTCCTTGCAGGAAATTCATTGCTTACATTAGCATTTGAAATATTGAGTGATAAAAGTTTGTTATTAAAAGAAAAAACAAAAATTAAGTTAATTAATCTTATTTCTGAATGTTCGGGACACACTGGAATAGCAGGAGGCCAGTATTTAGACTTAAACTATGAAAGAAAAAAAATAAAAAAAAATAAAATTATTGATATGCAAATAAAAAAAACTGGAAAGCTATTTGCGTTTTGTTGTGTTGCTCCAGCACTTATTTCAAATAAAAACACAAAAGTACTAAAATTTTTTGAAAAAATAGGATATGAAATTGGATTATTATTTCAAATTACCGATGATTTGATTGATTATAAAGGAATTACAAAAAAAGCTGGAAAAAAAACAAAAAAAGATAAAAAAAAAGGAAAAGCTACTTTAATCAGTTTACTAGGTTATAAAAATACTATTAAATACACTAACAAAATAAAAAACAATATTTTAAATAAAATAAGTAACTACGGAATAAAAACTAAAAATTTAAAAAAAACAGTTCTATTTATTTTTGAAAGAGAAAAATGATAAAAAAATACCAATTCCTTGATAAAGTTAATTTTCCTTCTGACATAAAAAATCTTGAAATCTCAGAACTAAAAATTTTAGCTAAAGAAGTTAGAGATGAAATGATAGGTGCTGTTTCTGTTACCGGAGGTCATCTGGGGGCGGGTCTAGGAGTTGTCGAATTAACAATTGCTCTTCACTATGTATTTGATACTCCAAATGATAAAATTATTTGGGATGTTGGACATCAAACTTATCCTCATAAAATACTAACAGGCAGGAAGGATAAAATAAAAACTTTAAGACAAGGCAGTGGTCTTTCTGGTTTTACAAAAAGATCTGAGAGTGAATATGATCCATTTGGAGCAGCACATAGTTCAACATCAATTTCAGCTGCACTGGGTATTGCAACAGCAAATAAATTAGAAAAAAAATCTAATCAAGTTGTAGCAGTAATAGGAGATGGTGCGATAAGTGCCGGTATGGCTTACGAAGCGATGAATAATGCCGGATCCTCAAAAACAAAAATGATTGTAATATTAAATGACAACGATATGTCAATTGCAAAGCCTGTCGGCGCAATGAGCACATATCTTGCAAAATTATTATCTGGAAAGATGTACTTTAGTTTAAGAGAAACTATTAAATTAATAATTTCAGCATTTTCAAAAAGATTTAGTGATAAAGCTGGAAAAGCAGAAGATTTTTTAAGATCTGCAGTAACAGGAGGTACATTATTTAATTCTCTTGGATTTTATTATGTTGGCCCAATAGATGGTTATGATTTAGATGGTTTAATTTTAGTTTTAAAAAATGCCAAAAAATTAAATCATGAAGGTCCAATAATGATTCATATAAAAACTCAAAAGGGAAAAGGGTATGAGTTTGCAGAAAAGTCCCATGACAAGTATCATGGAGTTACAAAATTTAATGTTAAAACTGGTATTCAAGAAAAAAGTAAATCTAAAATTCCATCTTACACAAAGGTATTTGCTAATACTTTGGTAAAACACGCTGAAAATGATAGCAAAATAATTGGAATTACAGCTGCAATGCCATCTGGAACAGGCATGGATATATTTTCTAAAAAATTTCCAAATAGAACGTTTGATGTTGGTATTGCAGAACAACATGCAGTGACCTTTGCTGCTGGCCTAGCAACGGAAGGTTACAAACCTTATGCAGCAATATATTCAACTTTTTTACAAAGAGCTTATGATCAAGTGGTTCATGACGTAGCAATACAAAGTCTTCCTGTTAGGTTTGCAATAGATAGAGCAGGGCTTGTAGGAGCAGATGGTCCAACACATGCGGGATCGTTCGATATTACCTACTTATCTACACTACCAAATTTTATTGTTATGGCAGCAAGCGGCGAGGCGGAACTTGTTAGAATGATTAACACTTCTGTTGATTTAAATAACAATCCTTCTGCGTTAAGATATCCAAGAGGTAACGGTTTAGGCGAAGAATTACCAGAAATTCATGAAAAAATAGAGATAGGAAAAGGAAGGATCATTTTAGAAGGAAAAAAAGTTGCATTAATTAATTTTGGCGCAAGACTAAAAGAATGTTTATTAGCTAATGAAATATTAAATAAAAAAGGACTTAATGTTACACTAGTTGACGCAAGATTTGCAAAACCACTTGATGAAAATTTATTTTGGCAAGTTGCAACTGATCATGAGGCAATAATTACAATTGAGGAAGGTTCTATAGGCGGATTTGGCTCTCATGTTAGTCAATTTTTGTCAGAAAAAAATTTGTTAGACAATAATTTAAAGTTTAGAGCAATGATTTTGCCAGACAAGTTTATAGATCACAACAAACCAGATTTAATGTATAAAGAAGCTGGTCTTGATGCTGAAGCGATAGTTTCAAAAGTTTTTGATGTTCTAAACTCAAAAATTATTTTACAAAAACAAAATTAAAATTTATTTTTCGCACTGAGCTTTGTTCATTAAATAATGATCTAGTATAACACAATGGGTCATGGCTTCTCCAATTGGCACAGCTCTTATTCCCACACAAGGATCATGTCTTCCTTTAACTGAAATTGATGTATTTTTACCAAATTTATCTATAGTTTTTCTTGAAGTTAATATAGATGAAGTAGGTTTTACAGCAAAAGATATTTTAATTTCTTGTCCACTTGAAATACCTCCAAGAATTCCTCCTGCATTATTAGATTTAAAGGTAGGTAATTTTCCTTTCAGAACAATTTCATCAGAATTTTCTTCTCCAGTTAAAAATGCTGAATTCATGCCTGATCCAATATTAACTCCTTTTACTGCATTTATACTCATCATCGCAGAAGCTAAATCCATATCTAATTTTGAGTAAATAGGTGCTCCAAGTCCCACTGGCACACCTCTAGCCCTAACCTCAATAATTGCACCACAAGAAGATCCAGATTTTCTTATACCAAGTAAATATTTTTCCCACAGTTTTAAAATTGATTTATCAGGACAAAAAAAAGGATTTTTATTTATTAATTTATCGTTCCAATTATTTGTATCACATCCAAGAATACCAAGTTGAGTAACAGCCCCAATTACTTTATATTTTTTTCCTAATTTATTTTCCAAAACTTTTTTTGCAATTGCACCCGCTGCAACTCTGCTGGCCGTTTCTCTTGCAGATTGTCTGCCTCCTCCTCTATAATCTCTTATTCCATATTTTTTAAAATATGTGAAATCTGCATGTCCTGGTCTAAATTTATTTTTAATAGTTTCATAATCCCTTGATCTCA
>CABZXL010000027.1 GCA_902529715.1 uncultured Pelagibacteraceae bacterium
CACCATATAGAATTCGACCAAAAGCCTCTTTCTACTAGTCAAATAAACGATATAATTAAAAATAAGCAAGCCATCTATGATTTAACACTAGATCAAAAAATAAATAAAATCGGTGGTGGAAATAAATTAGTTAATTATGATTTTGATAAATTGCCAACTTATTTAAAGCAGAACAAAAAAAATTATGCAGAATGGTTGGATTAGGTTAAAAATATTTAATATTGCACAGGTTCATTGTCAATTGAACGCCATAGATACCAGGTAGCAACTGAACAGTAAGGTGAAAACCTATTTTTTAAAAAACTAACAAAATTTTTTGGAGGTAAATATTTTTTTTTATAATTATTTGATATAGCTCTTAACAATCCAATATCTTGAATAGGCCATATATTCTCTCTATTAAAAGTAAATATTAATATCATTTCTGCTGACCACCTGCCAATTTGTCTTAAAGTAGACAGATAAATAATTGCTTCTTCATCATTCATTTTTTTTATAAGTTTTGGGTTAAATGATCTATTTGAGAATTTAATTGAAAGTTCTTTTATTCCTTTTGCCTTTTGTCTGCTTAAACCACATTTTTTTAGTTTCTGAATAGTAATTTTTTTTACAATTTTTGGATTAATTTTTCCATTGCATGCAGCTTTAAATTTTTTAAATACTGAATTTGCTGCTGCAATACTAATTTGTTGGCCAATTATACTTTTACAAAGAGAGTAGAAAATATCTTTTCTTGTAGTTAGTGTTTTATGTTTATATCTTTCAATTAAAATTTTCATTATTCTATCTTTTTTAGATAAATATTTCTTTGCTTTATTCCAATATTTGGGAGGCTTAGTCATGTCTTGGAATGGTAACTTGTTTTTTTAGTGTAATTTCCCTTCTAAAAATAATTATAGATGAAGTTATGACCAAGAAAGCTCCTATCAAAGTTTTTACTGAAGGCACCTCATTCCAAATTATATATCCAAAAATTATTGCAAAAACTAAGGCTAAATATTTTAGAGGAGTTACTAATGAAACCTCAGAAAACTTGTATGATTGACTCAACCATAAATTTGCTGCACCACCAAATATTCCAATTGAAACCAATAAAATTAAATCTTTTATATCGGGCATGATCCAACCATAAGGAATCGTAAAAAAACTTGCTAAAGTTATAGTGACGGAAAAATAGAGTGAAATTAACCATACAGGTTCTGAAGTAGACAATTGTCTTATAGTAATAGCTACATAAGACATGCCTAAACAAAAAATTACTGGATAAATAAAATAAATATTTAATGAAGTAAAACCTGGTTCCGTAATAATAATTATTCCAATAAAACCAACTATTACTGCTAGCCATCTAAACAATCCAACTTTTTCACTAAGTAAAAAAATTGACAAAATAGTTGTAAAAATTGGAGCAGCAAATGAAATGCTAACTACTGTTGCTAAAGGTAAGTTTCTTAGTGCGGTAAATATAGCTAAAAGTGCAATTAAACCAAAAAAGCATCTTAAAAAATGTAAACCTGGTCTTTTAGTATAATAAAAATTTTTAATTCTATCCCTGGGCATAATTAAAAAGTAAAGCAAAACTCCAAAAAATCCCCTAAAAAATATTACTTGTCCTAAGGGATATGAATCTGTCCATTTTACAATTAAATCCATTATGGAAAACGCACAAACAGACATAAACATGTACAAAAAGCCTAATTGATTTTTGGAAAGCATAAGAATAACTTTAGTTTAATTAAAACAATAATCAATGGAAATAGCAGTATTAGCATTAGGATGTTTTTGGGGCCCAGAAATTAAATTTGGGGAACTTGAAGGAATTACAAAAACAGAAGTTGGTTACTGTGGAGGAAATAATGATGTGACAACTTATGAAGAAGTCTGTTCTGGAAATACTAATCATGCGGAAGTTGTAAAGTTAGAGTTTGATCCTAAAAAGATTTCGTATGAAAAAATTCTAAAATATTTTTTTGAGATTCATAATCCTACAACTTTAAATGCTCAAGGTCCTGACATTGGTACTCAATACAGAAGTGAAATATTCTATTTAAATGAATATCAAATGAAAATTGCTGAAAAAATTATTGAAGAAAGTAATAAAAAATTTTCTGGTAAAGTTGTTACAAAATTATCAAAATTAAAAAATTACTGTAAAGCAGAAGATTATCACCAAAAATATTTAAAAAAATAGTTTAATTATGACTCTAGTTAGTACAGATTGGGTTGAAAAAAATATTAATAATATAAAAATAATTGACTGCTCTTGGCATATGCCAAATATGAAAAGAGATGGATACAAAGAATATTTAGAAGAACATATAGAAAATTCAATATTTTTCGATTTAGACAAAAATTCAGATCAAATGACTGATTTACCACATATGCTGTCAACCTCTAGTGATTGGGAAAAAATTGTTTCAAAAATGGGAATACTAAAAGATGATAAAATAGTAATTTATGATAATTCCGACGTATTAAGTTCATGTAGATGTTGGTATAATTTTATATACTTTGGTCACAATGATAAACTAGTTCACGTTTTAAATGGTGGATTAAAAAAATGGAAATCTGAAAATAAACCAACAACAAATATAATTTCAAAAGTTACTCAAACTAAATATAATTCATCTGAGAGAAAAAATTTAGTTAAAAATATAAAACAAATTAATGAAAATATTATTAGTAAAAAATTTAAAGTTATTGATGCAAGAAGTAAAGAAAGATTTGAAGGAAAAGTAAAGGAGCCAAGAGAAGGCTTAAGAAGTGGATCGATTCCAGAATCTGTGTGTATACCTTTTAGAAATGTAATTAATCATGACAATACATTTAAAAACAAAAATGAAATTTTAAATATATTCAAAAATACTTTGGGAGAAAAAATAACATCAAATATTGTATTTTCCTGTGGTTCTGGAGTAACTGCTTCTGTTTTGGCACTTGCATATTCTTTAATAAATAATAAATATATGCCAACTATTTACGATGGTTCTTGGGCAGAATACGGGAAAATTAAAATATGAAAAGATCAACAAAAGTAATTTCTATAATAATTATCTTCTTTTTAATTATAGCTTCAGTGGTTATTGCGAGAACTATGATTGGAAATCATTTTCAAAAAAAATTCGGCAAAAGACCTCCTCCAGGAATTATAGTTACTGAAGTAATCGAAAAAGAGTTTTCAGAAAAAATTGTAACATTTGGAACTGCCGTATCAAATAAAACAAAATCTTTCAGAATAAAAAAGGACGATTTAATTGAAGATTTAAAATTAAACAACTATGTCAAAAAAGGTGATGTAATAATTAAGTTAAAAAGTGGAAATATTATAGCCCCCTTTAATGGTGTAGTAGGATATACTGGTTTAACTGAAGATATATTTGTTTCTGATAGCACATTTATTATAACTTTAGATGATAATTCAATTATCTATTCTGATATTAAAATTCCTGAAAATTATTCTTCTGTTATTGAAAAAGGGCTACCTATAGAAGTGAAAGTTTCAAGTTATAAAAATAAAATTTTTAGTGGAGAAGTTGATTTCATCTCTAGCAGAATTAATGCTGAAACTAGAAGTTTGTTAACAAGAATTAAAATTGACAATACGAATTTAGAATTAATGTCAGGTTCTCTTCTTGAGGTCGATGTAAAGTTAAATTTAAGAAATTCTCTTAGCGTACCAGATACAAGTGTAATGATGGAAGGTGAAAAAGCTTTTATCTATACAGTATCAAAAGACAATATTGCAAATAAAATTAATATAGAAATTGGAATAAGGCAAGAAGGTAGTATTGAAATTTTATCCGGATTAAATATTGGAGATGTGATTGTTGCTGAAGGATTAAAAAAAGTTTTCCCAAGAAGTAAAATTAAACCTATTAAAAACTAAATGTTCATAACCGAATTAAGTATTAGAAGACCTGTAGTTTCATGGGTTATGTCTTTAATTTTAATTGTATTTGGAATTTTTGTTTTTTGGAAGTTGCCAGTAAGAGAACTTCCATCTGGTCTTCAGCCCCCGGTAGTACAGGTACAAGTTGATTATGCATCTGCTTCTGCTCCTATAATTGATCAAGAAGTAACACAAATTTTAGAAGATGTGATTGGTGGTGCAGAAGGAATTAAAAATATTGATTCTAAATCTTCAAATGGAAGAAGTACAATAAAAGTTGAGTTCGATACAAGTATAGACTTAGATAATGCAGCTAATGACATAAGAGAAAGAGTTGCAAGAGTTGTTGATAACCTACCTTCGGAGTCAGACCCTCCACAAATACTTAAACAAGCAGCAGGATTTACTACAACAATGTGGTTATCACTTTCATCTTCTACTTGGAGTGATTTAGAACTAGGTGATTATGCTGAAAGATATCTAGTAGATACTTTTTCAAGTGTAAAAAATGTTGGTAGAATTTTAGTTGGTGGGCTAAGAGAATTAAGTATTAGAGTGTGGGTAGATCCTATTAAATTAGCAGCAAATGATTTAACTGTTCAGGAAGTTGAAAGAGCTCTGAGAGGTGAAAATATTAGATTGCCAGCAGGTACTCTTGAGGCAAATAATATTGATTTAACCTTAAACCTAGACAAATCCTATAATAGCATAGAATCAATCAAACAACTTCCAATTAAAAAAACTAATAAAAAAGTTGTAGTATTATCTGACGTTGCAAACATAGAGTTTGGTCCAGTTTCAGAAAAAACTTTATTTAAAGCACAAAGAAAAGACCGATTAAATTTAAAGACAGTTGGAATTGGAATATATGCAAAAAGTGGGGCATCGACTGTAGAACTTTCTAGAGAAATTAAAAAAAAAATTACTGAAGTAAATAAATCCTTACCTGATGGACTAGGACTAGAAGTGGCATTTAATAGAGCTACTTATGTTGGAGCAGCAATTAATGAAGTTTACAAAACTCTTATAATTGCTTTTGTTTTAGTTGTAATAATTATTTATTTATTTTTAGGAAATTTAAAAGCTGTAATCGTTCCAGCTATAGCTTTACCAGTAAGTTTAGTAGCTTCATTTCTTGGAATTTATATATTTGGATTGTCAATAAATATTTTTGTCCTTTTAAGTTTTATATTAGCGATTGGTATAATTACTGATGACTCTGTAATTATGACAGATGCGATTTATAGAAGAATAGAAAATGGAGAGAGTCCTCTAGTTGCAGCATATAAAGGATCTAAACAAATTACATTTGCAATTATTGCAACTACATTAATTCTTATTGCTGTCTTTTTACCACTAATATTTATTGAGGGCATTTCTGGAACTCTATTTAGAGAAACTGCAATAGCTTTATCATTTTCTATAGTTGTATCATCCTTTGTTGCTTTAACTCTATCTCCAATGCTCGCAAGTAAATTTCTAAATAAAAAAAATAGTAAAAATTTTGTTATAAGAAAGTTTGAAAAATTTTTCTTAGGTTTTTCAAAATTTTATCAAGAAACATTGGAAATTTTAGTTAAAAAGACAAAAACTATTTCACTTTTTATTATATTTATAATTATAGCTTCTGTTTTATTATTTAATTTTTCAAAAAAAGAATTATTACCAATGGAAGATAGAGGGGCTTATCTAGTCATCGGTTTTACTGATGAAGGAAGTTCTTTTGAGTACACACAAGAAAAAGCTCAAGTTATTGAAAAAAGACTCATTCCATTATTACAAGCTGAAGATAGTCCTTATTCACGTTTTATTATGAGAGTTCCTGGTTTTGGAAGCTCTGCTACTTCATACAATAGTTTTATAATTATTGCTTTGCTTGATCATTGGAAAAATAGAAAACAAGATTCTCAAACAGTTATGAGGCAAGCTATTGGTAAAATTGTTACAGTACCCCAAGCTGTAGCTTTCCCAATATCTCCTCAATCAATAAGAGTTTCGAGTTATAACAAACCTGTTCAAATGGTTATTTATGGAAGTACTTATGAAGAATTGGAAAGTATTCAAAATGAAGTAATTGGAAAGTTAAGAGCAAATAGAAATTTATCAAGAATAGAGTCGGACTATTCTAGAAACAAACCTGAAGTAAAACTTATAATTAATAAAAATAAAGCAAAGGATCTAGGTGTTTCTACTGAAACAGTTGGTAAAAGTTTAGAAACACTTTATGGAGGTAAAAAAGTTACAACATTTAATAAATTAGGAAAGGAATATCCGATAATATTACAACAATATTTATCAGATAGAAGAAATAAAGAAGGAATATCCAAAATTTTTGTAAGATCAGATACAACAGGAAAATTAATATCACTAACTAACCTAGTAAATTTTGAAGAAGAAGGAACAGCAAAAGAATTGTCTAGATATAATAGACAAAGAGCAGTCACTATTTCAGCTAATATTTCAGAAAATTATACTCTTTCAGAAGCAATTAAGTATATAGAGAATATAATGGCTGAAGTTTCTCCTAAAAGCCAAATTACATGGAAAGGTAAGTCAGAAGAAATAAAAGAGACAAGCAATGAACTTTTTATCATATTTGCTTTAGCATTATTAACTGCATATCTGGTTATGGCGGCAACATTTAATTCATTTGTCCATCCATTTATAATTATTCTCACAGTTCCTTTGGCAATTTTTGGTGGATTGGTTTTTATTTTATTTTTAAATAGTTCAATAAATATCTTCTCACAAATTGCATTAGTTATACTTATTGGAATATCCACTAAAAATAGTATTTTAATAGTTGAT
Source organism: uncultured Pelagibacteraceae bacterium (assembly GCA_902529715.1). Lineage (GTDB taxonomy): Bacteria > Pseudomonadota > Alphaproteobacteria > Pelagibacterales > Pelagibacteraceae > Pelagibacter. Next base: position 6,698 of record CABZXL010000027.1, read on the forward strand.
TATGCCAATCAAATTAGAACAACAGGAAAAAATATTGAAACAGCAGTTAAAGAAGCTTGCAGTATAAGGTTCAGACCAATTATCATGACTTCCCTAAGTACTATGATTGCTATGATGCCTTTAGTAATCGGAAATATTGGCCCAGGAGCTGGTGAAGGTTCTAGATTAGCGGTTGGTGCAACAATTTTAGGAGGAATGATAATTTCTACATTCTTTACACTTTATGTAACTCCAACAATGTATTTATCTTTAGCAAAGAATACCAAAAGAATAGACGCTGTAGATATAGAGTTAAAAAAAGAACTTCGTTAAAAAATAATATATTTATTTGTACTTAATACATTTTTGCATTTAGCAAGTTGATTTTTATATTTTGAAGATTGTTTTTCTACTTTTTTTGCAATTAATATAATTTTATTATTACTTTTATAATTTTTATAATTTCCCCAACCTTCATGATAAGCAATATATTGTCTAAAAACATCTTTCTTAGATATTTTTAATATCTTTGAACTTTTATTTGTATACCATCCAATAAAGTCAACACTATCTTTAAATCTTGCTCTAGTAGCTAAAGGTCTATTATTTTCTTTTTTGTATTGTTCCCACGTGCCCTTAACTGCTTGTGAGTAACCAAAAGAACTTGAGGGTCTCTTATATGGAATTACTTTAAACAGTTTATGACGTGGAGGTTTTGCTAGCCAATCAAAGTCTGACTCCATTTTAATAAAAGCTAGTTGTAAATAAACTGGGGTCCCCCATTTTTTCTCAGTTTTTTTAACATGCTTATACCAAAAATATCTTTCAGAAAATATTGAACAACCATCAGCGGTATTTTTAGGAATAGAGGAACAGGCTGAAGTGAATAAAAATAAAATGACGAAAAAACTATTTAAAATCTGTTTTCGCTTTTTCATTAAGTTCATCCATTTTTTTTCTGATGTCTTGATCCGATATATTATTATTTTTTAAATCATCTTTTATTTTTCTAAAAACATCTTCATCACCAGCTTCTGCAAAATCTGCTTTTATTACAGATTGTATATATTCTTTTTCTTTACCTTCATCATAACCAAGAATTTTAGAAACCCACTCGCCTATATATTTATTTCTTCTTGCACTTACTTTAAATTGAAGCTCTTGATCATGTGCAAATTTTTTCTCAAAACTTTTTTCTCTTTCATCAAATGAACTCATTTTTTTCTCCAAAAATTAAATAAAATTAATATTAAAATAGATATTAAAACTCCGGCTATATTACCAAATAAGTCAGAAAATTGAAATGATCTGTTTGGTATGTACAAATGTAATAATTCAAGAATTATAGAAATAAAAATTAAATATAAAATAATTTTTTTTAAATTCTTGAAATAGCTTATTAAACCCAGTGAAGACAACAAAAAGAAAACGAAAAGATGGTTCGAAGAAACTACAAAATCTGGAGCTATTTGGGGTTGCTTTGAAATATCTTTATAAATTAAAAAACCCAATAAACTTCCTGGATAAATATATAAAAATACAAATATAATGTTTAAAAGATGAAATATTATTTTTGTCATTGATCAATTTATCTTATAATTAAATTTAAACTATGAGTCATTTAATTTTAGTAAGACACGGCCAAAGCGAGTGGAATTTAGAAAAAAAATTCACTGGGTGGGTAGATGTAGAGCTGGCACCAAATGGTAAATTAGAAGCTTGCAAATCTGGTGAGCTTATTAAAGAGCTTAATTTGAATTTAGATTATTTTTTTTGTTCTTACCAAAAAAGAGCAATAGAAACTTTAAACTTAATATTAAATACTTTAAGAATTAAAAATGATGATGTGATCAAAGCCTGGGAACTTAATGAAAGACACTACGGCGCTCTAACTGGTCTTAATAAAGATGAAATGAAAAAAACTTTAGGAGAAGATAAAGTTTTAGAATTCAGGAGATCCTGGGATATTAGACCAGAGCCATTAAACAAAAATAACCCTTATCATCCTATTAATATTGAAATTTATAAAAATATACCAAAAGGTAAAATTCCTGACACTGAATCTTTAAAAGATACTTATGAAAGAGTAATTCCTTATTTCCAAAAAAATATCTCAGATAAACTAAATAAAAATATAATTATTGCAGCGCATGGAAATTCAATCAGAGCTTTATGTAAATATTTATTTAATATAGATAATAAAAAAATTTCAAAACTAGAAATTCCAACTGGAAATCCTTTGTTAATTAAATTTGATAATAATAAAAAAGTTAAAGAAGCTTCATATTTAGATAAAAAAAGAGCTAATGATTTAATTATTTTTAACTAATTTATTATATATCTCCAAATCAGTTAAATGAATAAAATACTCTTTGCTTTCAAATCCATATAAAATTTT
>CABZXL010000028.1 GCA_902529715.1 uncultured Pelagibacteraceae bacterium
AAAATAATACCAATGGCCTGGTTCCTGCTGGAACAACTGGTGAATCACCAACTTTAAGCCATAAAGAGCACGAAAGGGTAATTGAGATTTGTATAAAAGAGGCAAAAGGTCGTATACCAGTCATTGCAGGCACAGGATCTAATTCAACAGAAGAAGCTGTTGCATTAACAAAACATGCTGAAAATGCTGGAGCTGATGGCGCATTGGTTGTGACACCTTATTATAATAAGCCAACACAAGAAGGCTTATATCAACATTATAAAGCAATAAATGATAACACAAGTCTACCTATTATAATTTATAATATTCCAAGTAGATGCGTAATTGATATGTCAGTTGAAACTATGGCAAGATTATTTGAACTAAAAAATATCGCCGGAGTTAAAGATGCAACTGGTGATCTGAATAGACTTGATCAAACAATAAAAAAATTAGGACCTGAATTTATACAGCTTACTGGTGAAGATGGGCTTGCTTTTAGGTTTAATAAAAGAGGAGGAGTAGGAATTATTTCTGTTACCGCCAATATCGCTCCAAAATTATGCTCAGATATGCAAAAATATTCAAAATCAAAATCTGATAATGAAATTAAAGAGGCAGAAAAAACTGCAAAAAAAGCAAGGGATAAATCAATATATGATTTTATAAGATGGAAACATCTTTTAACAACTGGAAATCAACTGGCTTTTTATGAATATAAAAGATTTATTGAGTTAAATCCTAGTTATCCAAGAATAAGTAGAATTAAATATTTAGCTGAACACAAAATGTCCACAAAAGATTTGTCACCAAATTTCATTATTGATTGGTTTAAAAATAATCCTCCACTAAGTGGTTTTGGAAAAATTATTTTAGGTCAAGCAAACTTGTTAAAAGGCCTATCTGTTGAAGGAAATAAATTAATTAAAGAAGGTTGGATAACTGCCGACTTAAGTAGAAACGATATGAAATTTTTTAGAAAAAAATTTAAAAATATCTTGAATTCTAGTGATTATATTAAAAGAGCTGATTATTTAGCTTATGAAAATAAGTATTGGGATTTAAAAAGAATGCTGAGATATTTACCTAAAGACTATCAACTTCTATACACAGCAAGACAACTGTTAATGAGTAAATCATATGGTGTAGACGCTGCCATAAGTAAAGTCCCAAAGAAATTTAAAAATAATCATGGTTTAAACTATGATCGTTTAAAATGGAGAAGAAAAAGAGGCAGAGTCGACGGATCACTTGAAATTTTATTAAAAATAAAAAATACAAAAGATTATATGGTAAGGCCAGATAAATGGTGGGTTGAAAGAGGTATAATTGGAAGATCCTTAATTTATAAAAAAAAATATGAAACTGCATATAAAATTGTAAGCAACCATGCTTTAATAGAAGGACCTGAGTATGCTGAAGCAGAATGGATGAGTGGATGGATAGCGTTAAGTTTTTTAAAAGACCCTATTTTGGCTGAAAGTCATTTTACAAATTTTTATAATAATGTTGGATATCCAATAAGCCTTTCTAGAGGTGCTTATTGGCTTGGAAGAACGTATGAAAAAATTGGTAAAAAAGATTTAGCTAAGCAATGGTATGTCGAGGCTTCTAAATACTTAACTACATACTATGGTCAACTGGCGCACTTAAAAATTAATCCCAACAAAGAAATAGAATTAAACAAGCTTATGGAGGTAGACAAAGATTATGCAGAAAAGTTTTATAAAAAAGATGTAGTTAAAGTAATTCATTTATTAGATGAATTAAATAAAGACAAACATTCAAAACATCTTCTACGAGGACTGGCAAATGACAATGTTACTATGGGAAGTGAAGTATTGGCTGCAAAATTGGCATCTGATATATCAAGATTTGATTTTGCAATTCAGATTGCAAAAATTGCATCCTATGAAAAAAGATTTCATAATAAATATAATTATCCTGTTATAAGTACACCAAAAATTATTAATGGGAGAAAGATCCCCGATTCTGCTTTCATTTTATCTATAATAAGACAAGAAAGTGAATTTGACACAAGTGCACACAGTCACGCTGGAGCCCAAGGATTGATGCAGTTAATGACTTACACAGCTAAAGTTGTAGCAAAACAAGCTAAATTACCATATTCAAAATCAAGACTAACTTCAGATCCTGAATATAATGTAAATCTTGGTTCTCATTATATAGCTGGTTTAATTCTTGAATATGATGGTTCGTATCCTTTTGCTATCGCAGCTTATAATGCTGGACCAAAAAGAGTCAGATATTGGAAAAAAATAAATAAAAATCCTCAAAAAGGTAAAGTAGATTATATTGATTGGATTGAGCTTATTAAATTTAAAGAAACTAGAAATTATGTTCAAAGAGTTTTAGAAAATTATAATGTTTATAGATATATACTTGAACAAAAACCAATAAAATTGAAAGATTTTTTCAAGAACGACCCTCTTTATTAATGGCGGAAAGGGAGGGATTCGAACCCTCGGTACATCTTTCGACGCACGACGAGTTAGCAACCCGTTGGTTTAAACCAGCTCACCCACCTTTCCGTTGATTACTGTGTAACTTGAAATCATTGAATATTCAATATTAATCAAGTAATTTTGTGCAAATTATGAAAAACAAATATTCTATATTTTCTCTAATTAAAAATGCTTTTAGTTATCATGAAAATTGGCAAAGAGCATGGAGGGATCCTGAGCCAAAAAAAGAATATGATGCAATAATTATTGGTGGTGGAGGTCATGGTTTAGCTACAGCATTTTATTTGGCCAAAAAACACAATATGACAAATATTGCTGTTGTTGAAAAAGGTTGGATTGGTGGAGGAAACACTGGAAGAAATACTACAATAATTCGTTCAAATTATTTATGGGATGCAAGTGCAGGATTATATGACCATGCATTAAAAATCTGGGAAGGATTATCTCAAGAATTAAATTATAATGTAATGTTTAGTCAAAGAGGTGTTATGAATTTAGCTCATAACCTTCAAGATGTTAGAGATTTAAAAAGAAGAACTCACGCAAATAGATTAAATGGTATTGATGCAGTTTGGTTAAATACGGAAGAAGTAAAAAAATTCTGTCCAATAATCAATACTTCTCCTGATATAAGATATCCTGTTTTAGGAGGAACTTTACAAAGAAGAGCTGGAACAGCTAGACATGATGCTGTTGCTTGGGGTTATGCTCGAGGAGCTGATGCTATGGGTGTAGATATTATTCAAAATTGTGAAGTGAAAGGAATTAAAAGAAATGGTGATAGCGTCGAAGGAATAGAAACAACAAAAGGATTTATCAAAACAAAAAAAATTGGAGTAGTCGCCGCTGGTCATTCTAGTGTTATTGCAAATATGGTTGATTTAAAATTGCCTCTTGAAAGTAAACCTTTACAAGCTTTAGTATCTGAACCTGTAAAACCTATTATTGATACAGTGGTGATGTCTAATGCAGTTCATGCATATGTAAGTCAATCTGATAAAGGAGAATTGGTTATTGGAGCAGGAACTGATGCTTATGTTTCATATACGCAGAGAGGAAGCCATGATGTAGTTGAAGGGACTTTAAAAGCAATATTAGAACTCTACCCTATTTTTAGTAGAATGAAAATGTTACGACAATGGGGCGGAATTGTTGATATTTGTCCAGACGCAAGTCCAATAATTAGTAAAACACATATTAAAGGATTATACTTTAATTGTGGCTGGGGAACAGGTGGATTTAAAGCTACACCAGGTTCAGGTGATTTGTTTGCGCACACTATTGCTAATGATGAACCACATAAACTAAATGCTGATTTCAATATTAATAGATTTGTAAGCGGTGATCTTGTTGATGAACACGGAGCAGCTGCCGTAGCACACTAATGTTTTTAATTAATTGTCCATATTGTGGTGAAAGAGATCAAAGTGAATTTTCTGCTGGTGGAGAAGCTCATATAGTGAGACCAAAACAACCTACTGAACTCAGTGATGATCAGTGGGCCGAATTTTTATTTATGAGAAAAAATATTAAAGGAGTTCAATTAGAAAGATGGAATCATGCTCATGGATGTAGAAAATGGTTCAATATGGTTAGAGATACATCTAATGATAAAATTCACGCTGTTTATAAAATGGGTGAAAAACCTCCTTTAAAATAATGAGCAAAGATTTAAGAATAATAAATAACAAGTTTATTGATCAAACAACTAGAATTTCTTTTAAGTTTGATGACAAAACTTTATATGGTTTTAAAGGTGATACTTTAGCTTCAGCTTTATTAGCTAACAATATTCATCTTGTAGGAAGAAGCTTTAAATACCATCGTCCTAGAGGAATAATGGCATGTGGTTCTGAAGAACCTAATGCAATTGTACAAGTTGGAAATGATGATTCAATGACAGAACCTAATACAAGAGCAACTGAAATAGAATTATATGAAGGCTTAGAAGTGTCAAGCCAGAATTGCTGGCCAAGTGTTAATTTTGACATAGGTGCCATAAACAATTTTTTCTCGCCTCTTATACCAGCAGCTTTCTATTATAAAACTTTCATGTGGCCTGCTAATTTTTGGAAAATATATGAATACTTTATAAGAAAATCTGCAGGACTAGGTAAGTCACCTACAAAACCAGATAAAGATATTTATGATCATAGATATTTACATTGCGATGTTTTGATTGTTGGTGGAGGTATATCTGGAATAATAGCAGCAAAAACAGCAGCTAAGAACAATTTAAATACTGTATTAATTGAGGATAAAAATATATTAGGTGGAACTACTATTTTTCAAGAAAATGAATGCTTTAAAATAAATAATTCTTATTCAAATGAGTGGTTAAAAAAAGAAATTGAAACTCTAAAATCACTTAAAAATTTAACTATAAAAACAAGAACATCTTTGGCTGCTTATCATAGTTACAATTATCTTTTAGCTAGAGAAAATTTAACTGACCATTTAGATATAAATGAGAAAAAAGATAAAATTCGTCAAAGACTTTGGAAAATCAGAGCAAAAAAAGTAATTTTAGCTACAGGGTCGATGGAAAGACCGTTAATTTTCAATAATAATGATAGACCTGGAATTATGCTCTCGTCTTCTATCAAAAAGTACATAGATTTCTATGGAGTAAAATGTGGACAAAAAATATCTTTATTTACAAATAATGACTCGATTTATGAAACTGCAATCTCTTTAAATAATAGTGGAGTAAGTGTTAATTCAATAGTTGATATAAGAGATAAAACTAATTCATTAATAGTTAAACAAGCTGAAAAATTAGGTATTAAAGTTCATTGGAAATCTTCAATTGTAAATACAAATGGTTACAAAAAAATCAATTCTATTGAAATTATGCAGTTGTCTGACGACGGAAATGACGTTGTAGGAAAAAAAATAAAAGAAGAATGTGACTGCTTGGGTATTTCTGGAGGATGGACACCAAGAGTACATTTGTTTACACAGTCTGGTGGTAAACTTAAATTCAGAGATGAAGATAATGTTTTTTTACCAAACAAATCGGAATTGGATCAAATAAGTATCGGATCATGTAATGGTGATTTTGAACTTGATGAAATAATAAAAAATGCAGCTGATTCAATCAATAAATTTTTAAAAGTTAATAATAATGATTATGAAAATTTAGAAATTATTACTTCAAAAGAAATTAATAAAAAGAATATTTGGCTACTTCCATCTGATAAGCCTTTGGGTAAAACTAAATCATTTTTAGATTTTCAAAACGATTCTACTGCAAATGATGTTAAATTAGCTTTAAGAGAAGGTTTTAAATCAATTGAGCATGTCAAAAGATATACAACGACTGGCATGGCTACTGATCAAGGTAAACTATCTAATATGCATGCACTTGGGATAATAGCTGAAACCGCTGGTGTTAAAATGGGTGAATTGGGAACAACTACATTTAGACCTCCTTACACTCCATTAACTTTCGGTACGATAGTTGGAAGAAATGTTGGTGAGTTTTTTGATATTACAAGAAAAACACCAGTGCATGACTGGCATGTAGAAAATAAAGCTGAATTTGAAAATGTCGGACAGTGGAAGAGAGCTTGGTACTATCCAATAGAAAATGAAAATATGCATGAAGCTGTTCAAAGAGAAAGTAAGGCAGCCAGAGATAGTGCTGGTATATTAGACGCATCTACACTTGGAAAAATAGACATTCAAGGAAGTGACGCATCTGAATTTTTAAATAGAGTTTATACAAATGCATGGTCAAAATTAGAAATAGGAAAATGCAGGTATGGGCTTATGCTCAATGAGGATGGAATGGTTTACGATGATGGAGTTACAACTAGATTATCAGAAAACCATTATTTAATGACTACAACAACTGGTGGTGCTGCCAATGTTTTATCAAAATTAGAAGATTACTTGCAAACAGAATGGCCTGAATTAGATGTGTATTTAACCTCAGTAACTGATCACTATGGTACAGTGAGTATCTGTGGACCTAATTCAAAAAAAATTCTTTCAAAAGTAATTCCTGATCTAGATTTATCAGATAAAGAATTTCCACACATGTCATTCAAAAATGTATTGGTCGATAATATAAAATGTAGAGTTATGCGTATTAGCTTTACTGGTGAACATAGTTATGAAATTAATATTCAGTCATCATACGCTAAATCTGTTTGGGAAAAATGTTTTGAGGCTGGCAAAGAGTTTAACATTACACCATACGGAACAGAGACAATGCACTTACTTAGAGCAGAAAAAGGATTTATAATAGCAGGTCAAGATACTGATGGAACAATGACTCCTTTAGACTTACAGATGGATTGGATAATTAGTAAAAAGAAATATGATTTTATTGGTAAAAGATCTTTATACAGAAGTGATACAGTTAGAGAAGATAGAAAGCAATTAGTTGGATTACTAACTGATGATCCAAAAGAAATTTTAGAAGAAGGTGCACAAATCGTTGCTGAAACAAATAAGCAACCAATAGAAATGCTCGGTCATGTTACTTCAAGTTATTTTAGTCCAAATTTAAATAAATCAATTGCTCTTGCTGTTGTAAAAAATGGCAAAAAACTGAAGGGTCAAAAATTATTTGTTCCGATGAAAAACAAAACAATTAATGTAACTATAACAGATACAGTTTTTTTAGATAAAGAAAATAAGAGGTTAAATGCTTAATTTTAATACTCCAATTATCGATACAAAAGAATATTCTGAAATAAAAATTTCAGAGATTGAACCAATACTTAAAATAAATTTGAGAGGTAAGAGTAGAGATTTTGTAACTAAAATTGGAAAGGAATTGTCTATAATTACTCCTGTAGACCCTAATACATCTTCAAGTAACGAAAAATTTAATCTTCTTTGGTTGAGTCCAGATGAATGGTTTTTGTACTCAAATGATAAGATTGGTATAAAGGATGCTAATTTTTTAGAGAACAAACTTTTTAATGAAATTTCCAAAGTAAAACTAGGTTCTGTTACAAATGTTTCTGATCATTGGATAATGATTAATCTAAGAGGTGCAAAAATTTTTGAATTATTATCTGCTGGATGTCCATTTAATTTTAATAATTTTAAAAACTCAAAAGGTGCAGTAACACAAACTTTAATTAATCATATTGATGTAATTATTCATAATAAGAATGTTAATGATTTGAATTTATTTGTTAGAAGATCATTTTCGGCACATTTATGGTCATGGATGAACGACAGTGCTAGGTTTATTTAATTTAAGCTTGAAGTAATAAATTATTATAAAAAAATAAGAAATTGAAAAAAACCAATTAATTCCTACCCATAACCAGAAGAAAGTTTCAAAACTCGCATTTATATATTTTGCGATATAAAATACTGCAATTGGGTTAAGAACATTTCTAAAAAAGTTAGAAATCATTGCATTTTCTGACTTTTTTAAGGCCATAAAAAAACCGTTTGATAGAAAAAAAACAGGGTAAGCAGGTAATACAAAAGCTGAAATTTTTAAATATCTTTTTCCATATTCAATTACTTCTGGGTCGCTTGAAAAAAAACTTGTAATTACACTTGCAGATAAAAAAACCAAAGTTCCAGCTGTAATCATTATAATAAAAGCATATTTAATAGCGGTAAAATAAGTTTCTTTGATTCTGAAAAGATTATTAGCTCCATAATTTTGGGCTATTATGGATATTATGGCAGTATTAATTCCAAGTATTGGAAGTAGAACTACTTGTTCTATACGAGTACCAACTCCATAACCCGCAACAGCATATTCGCCAGATTGACCTACGTAAGTAAAAATTATTGCAGCGGCTAGAGCGTAACCACATATTGATACAGAAATAGGCATAGACTGAAAAAAGATATTTTTAAAAAATAAAAATTTTGGCACCAAATATTCATTTGTAATATTTCTTACCCGTTCGTTTTTAAGAACTTTAAATAAAATAATTAAAAAAGACACTAATTGAGAAATAATCGTAGCAATACCTATGCCCTTAACTCCAAATGCAGGTATAAATAAAAAACCAAATATTAAAATAGGATTTAATATTATGTTTAAAAGAAATGATATTACTAAAACGTTTCGGTAAGTTTTTGTATCACCTTCTGCATGAAGTAAGGAATTTAAA
>CABZXL010000029.1 GCA_902529715.1 uncultured Pelagibacteraceae bacterium
GTGGAGAAGTAAAAAAAGCATCTAATGGCGCACATATTGGTATAGCCAAAGATATTGAAATTAATGAAAACGGATTGAAGCATCCTTTATATAGACATAAAAATAAAAAATTTAATTCACCAGCTTTTAATTTTGATGAAGTAGTTACTTTACCAAATGAGGCTACTTACTTATCATCAAACAAAATTAATAAAATACAGAGCATTCATTTTAAATCTGGTGTAAGTGATATATGGGGTTTGCAATACCATCCTGAAATTACATATGATAAAATGATTACATTAATTAAATTTAGAAAAGAAAGACTTATAACTGTTAGAAAATGTTTTAAGGATGAAGAAGAAATTCAAAATCATATTAAATTTATTGAAGAAGAAATCAAAAAATCAAAAAAAGACACTAGAATGTTAGAGTTAAAAAATTGGTTAGACTATCTTAAAGCAGCTTAATTAAAATAAACCTTCTATTTCACCTTTGTCATTTAATTTAATAGAATCGGCGGCAGGGATTCTTGGAAGACCTGGCATTGTCATTATTGCTCCACATACAACTACAATAAATTCTGCTCCTGATGATAATCTTACTTCTCTTATTGGAACCACATGCCCTGAAGGAGCACCTTTTAGACTAGGGTCAGTTGAAAAACTGTATTGAGTTTTAGCAATACATATTGGAAGATTTCCATAACCTTTTGATTCAAAATCTTTAAGCTGATCTCTTATTTTTGTGTCAGCGACTACTTCGCTCGCATGATAAATTTCTTGTGCAATTGTTTCAATTTTTTTAAATAGGGGCATTTTATCTTCATATAAAAATTTAAAAGTATTTTTATTATTACATATATCAACAACAATGTTCGCTAGATCTTTTGTTCCTTCTCCTCCATCTGACCAGTGTTTACAAATAGATGATTTTACACCTAATGTTTTACAAAAATCCATAAGCGCATTAACTTCTTTATCGGTGTCAGTGATAAAATGGTTAACAGCCACTGCGACTGGCAAACCAAATTTTCTAACGTTATTAATATGCCTTTCAAGATTTACTAATCCTTTATTTAAAGCTTCAACATTTTCATTTTTAAGATCATCTTTCGCTACACCACCGTGCATTTTTAAAGCTCTTATTGTTGCAACAATTACTACACAGTCAGGTTTCAAATTTGATTTTCTACATTTTATATCTAGAAATTTCTCAGCTCCTAGGTCAGCACCAAAACCAGCTTCAGTTACAACATAATCAGCTAATTTTAATCCTGTCTTTGTTGCTATGACGGAATTACATCCATGTGCAATATTTGCAAAAGGTCCTCCATGTATTATTGCTGGGTTGTTTTCTAATGTCTGTGTCACATTAGGTCTAATTGCATCTTTTAATAAAACAGTCATTGGGCCGTGAGCATTTAAGTCTTTTGCATAAATTGGTTTTTTATCTCTAGTATATGCTACTGTAATATTTCCAATTCTATTTTCTAAATCTGTTAAATCATTTGATAAGCAAAAGATGGCCATTATTTCAGAAGCAACTGTAATATCAAAACCATCTTGTCTAGGATATCCATTTGCTACACCTCCAAGATCTACTACAATTGATCTCAATGAACGATCATTCATGTCCATAACTCTTTTCCAAACAATTCTTCTGACATCAATATTTAATTTATTACCCCAATAGATATGATTATCTATTAAAGCAGAAAGAAGATTGTGAGCAGATGTTATTGCGTGAAAGTCTCCTGTAAAATGTAAATTTATTTGCTCCATAGGAACTACTTGTGCATATCCTCCTCCAGCAGCTCCTCCTTTCATTCCGAAAGAAGGTCCTAAGCTAGGCTCCCGAAGACAAACAATTGATTTTTTTCCAATTTTATTTAAACCATCATTTAGACCAACAGATGTTGTTGTTTTTCCTTCACCAGCAGGAGTTGGAGTAATCGCAGTAACTAAAATTAATTTTCCATCTTTTTTATTTTTTAAAGTATCTAGGTAATCAGTTTTAATTTTTGCGATATATCTTCCTATTGGACTATAAACTTCAGCTTTATCGGGTACGTTTAGTCCATTAAGCACTTCTTGAATGGGTTTCATTTTTGCTTCTCTAGCTATTTCGATATCCGATTTTACTTTGCCCATTTTAGCTTTCTTTATTTTATATATTCAAACTCATTTGAAGTTGGATTAATATCTTCTTTTATGGATTTTTTAAAGTTCTAAAAAATATATATAAAAAAAATAAAGAACTATTTATACTAATTGCTATAAAATTTGATCATGCAAAAATATTCAGTCTTCAGTCTTATAAAAAATGCTTTTAAAGGTCATAAAGATTGGGAAGTCGCTTGGAAAGACCCAACTCCTAAATCTGAATATGATGTTATAATTATAGGAGGTGGAGGTCACGGTTTGGCTACGGCATACTACCTTGCTAAAGAACATAATATTACAAAAGTTGCTATTATTGAAAAAGGATGGATTGGAGGAGGTAATGTAGGAAGAAACACTACTATAATCAGATCAAATTATATGCATGATGAAAATGGTTTATTCAGCGAATTTGGTATGGATTTATGGAGAAACATGAGTCAGGATTTAAATTTTAATGTAATGTTTTCTCCAAGAGGAATAATTAATCTTGCACATTCTGATGCACAAATGAATGTTTATTCAAGAAGAGGCAATTCAATGCGTTTAAATGGAATTGATGCAGTTCTATTAAATAGAGAAGAAGTTAAAAAAATTATTCCAATGGCAGATTTTTCTGAAAATGTGAGGTTCCCAATATTTGGTGGACTGATGCAACCAAGCGCAGGAACAGCTAGACATGATGCGGTTGCTTGGGGATACGCACGTCAAGCAGATTCGATGGGAGTAGACATTATTCAAAATTGTGAAGTTACAGGATTTGACGTTTCTAATGGAAAAATTTTAGGAATAAGAACTTCAAAAGGCGATATCAAAGCAAAAAAAATTGGTCTTTGTGTTGCTGGAAGTACAAATATTTTAGCGGAAAAATTAAATATGACATTACCTATAGAAACACATCTTTTGCAAGCATGTGTTTCTGAACCAATTAAACCTATTTTAGATAATGTTGTTACATTTGGAGCTGGACACTTTTACTGTAGTCAATCTGATAAAGGCGAGATGGTTATGGGTGGAGATCTTGATGGATACAACAGTTATGCTCAAAGAGGAAATCTTCCAACATTACAACATGTGCTCACTGAAGGAATAGCAATGTTTCCTTTCCTAAGTAAATTGAAAATGCTTAGAACATGGGGAGGTATTATGGATATGTCTATGGATGGATCACCTATTATTGATAAAACTCATATTGAGGGTTTATATTTAAATTGTGGATGGTGTTATGGAGGATTTAAAGCAACGCCTGCATCTGGTTGGACTTTTGCTCATACTATAGCTCAAGATAGGCCACACGAATTAAATGCAGGTTATAATTTAAACAGATTTAGTACTGGACACTTGATTGATGAAAAAGGTCTAGGAACAAAAACTTGGATTTCTTAAATGCTGTATATAAAATGCCCTCATTGTGGATTAAGACCGCAAACTGAATTTTCATATGGTGGAGATGCAACAGTTAAAAGACCAGAATTAAATAAGGAAATTTCCGATCAAGATTGGGATAACTTTGTATATTTGAGGAAAAGCCCAAGAGGAAAGCATTTAGAGTTATGGCAACATATTTCTGGATGTAGACAATGGATTAAAGTTGAAAGAGATACGTTAACACACGAAATATTTACAACATTAAAGGCAAACGAAAACATTTAAATATGTCAGACAATTTTAGATTAGATAAAGGCGGGTTAATAAATAGAAATAAAAAAATCTCATTTAAATTTAATGGAAAAAAATATTTTGGCTATGAAGGTGACACAATAGCTTCTGCTTTACTTGCTAATGGAGTTCATTTAATTGGCAGAAGTTTTAAATATCATAGACCCAGAGGATTTTTTGGAGCAGGAGTCGATGAACCATATGCAATAGTTCAAATGAATAGAAATAACGAAGTCGACCCTAATGTAAGAGCTACAGAACAAGAGTTATTTGAGGGTTTAGAAGCAAAAAGCGTTAATTGTTGGCCAAATGTTAATTTTGATATTGGAGCAATCAATAATTTTTTAAACAAATTTTTTCCTGCTGGCTTTTATTACAAAACATTTATGTGGCCAAAAAGTTTTTGGTATAAAATTTATGAGCCAATTATCAGAAAAGCTGCAGGGTTTGGAGCAGCATCTATAAAACACGATAAAGAGAGATACGAGCATAAATATGAATATTGTGACCTTTTAATTGCAGGAACAGGTCCTTCAGGTTTAGCAAGTGCTTACGCAGCAGCACAAAATGGAGCGAGGGTAATTTTAGCTGAAGATAAATCTAGATTTGGTGGAAGTCTTCTTACAAGCGAAGTAACAATAGGCAATCAAAGTGGGCAAGAATGGGCAGAACAAATAATTTCTGAACTAAAGTCAATGCCAAATGTAATTGTAAAAAATAGATCTCAAGTTTTTGGTTATTACGACCACAATATGCTTGTTATGTCAGAAAGAGTTAGCGATCATTTACCAAAAACCGATAAATATACTCCTAAACAAAGGTTATGGTATATACGTGCCAAAGAAGTTGTCATTTCTTCTGGATCAATTGAAAGACCATTAGTTTTTGGAAATAACGATACACCAGGAGTTATGCTTTCTTCTGCAGCGAAAGAATATATAAAAGTTTATGGAGTTTTGGTTGGTAAAAAACCAATTGTATTTACAAATAATGACAGTGGATATGAAACAGCAATAGAATTTAAAAAAAATGGAGTCGACCCAATTGTATTAGATACAAGAAAAGATGCTGATTCAGAGATTATAAAAGAGGCAAAAGAATTAAATATAAATATTAAATTTTCTTATGTTGTTGTAGCAGCCAAAGGTTATAAAAAAGTCAACTCTGCAGATATTGCAAAAATTTCTGATGACAAGAAGGTTATAAGTAATGTTGAAAATATAAAATGTGATTGTATCTGTGTTTCAGGATTTTGGACACCAACAATTCATTTAGCTTCGCAGTCAGGAAACAAAACC
Source organism: uncultured Pelagibacteraceae bacterium (assembly GCA_902529715.1). Classification (GTDB taxonomy): domain Bacteria; phylum Pseudomonadota; class Alphaproteobacteria; order Pelagibacterales; family Pelagibacteraceae; genus Pelagibacter. Next base: position 5,099 of record CABZXL010000029.1, read on the forward strand.
AAATTTAACGAAGAAATAGATGCTTTTGTTCCAAGCCATTCCAAACAAAAAGAAACAACTTTAGGATCGGCAAATGGTGTTTTTACTTTGGAAGAAAATTTAAAAACATCTTTTGAAAAAGGAAGTGAACTATCAAAAAAAATAACTAATAAAGAAAATAAAGTTTCAATCCCAACAGTTGTAGAAAAAAAATCGTCCAAGCATGACAAATTTTGGTGTGTACCATTGCCTGAAGGTAAAAATTATAAAAGATTTTTAGACTTCCAAAACGATGTTGCTGTTTCTGATATACAGCTTGCTCTAAGAGAAGGTTATAGGTCAATAGAGCATGTTAAAAGATATACGACTTTAGGTATGGCAACGGACCAAGGTAAGACAAGTAATCTTAATGGATTGCAATTAGTGTCTGAAGTTGAAAATAAAGTGGTACCTCAAGTTGGTCATACAACTTTTAGACCTCCTTATACTCCAGTTTCAATAGGAGCAATTGTTGGAAGGGAAGTTGGAAAGCATTCCAAACCAACAAGAAAATCGCCAATGCATTATTGGCATGAAAAAAACAATGCAGTATTTGTTGATGCAGGTGTTTGGTTGCGTCCAAGATATTATAAACAGGGAAGTGAAAACTTATTTGTAGCTTCAAAAAGGGAAGCTAAAAATGTTAGACAAAATGTTGGAGTTTGTGATGTTACAACTTTAGGTAAAATTGATATCAAAGGACCTGATGCAGCTGAATTTTTAAATAGAGTTTATACAAATGCTTGGCTTAAACTACCTGTTGGCAAAGCAAGATATGGCGTAATGTTAAGGGAAGATGGAATTGTAATGGATGATGGTACAACAACACGAATTTCAGAAAACCATTATCATATGACAACTACTACTGCTCAAGCTGCAAATGTTTTATCTCATTTAGAATATTATTTGCAATTAGTATGGCCAGAATTGAATGTAAATGTAGTTTCAAGCACTGAGCAGTGGGCAGGTGCAGCAATAGCTGGACCAAAATCCAGAGATGTTTTGCAAAAGTTGTTTCCAGATTTAGATGTTTCAAACGAAGGATTACCTTTCATGGGATATATGGAGGGAAATTTATTTGGCGTTAATGCAAAAATTTTCAGAATTTCATTTTCTGGTGAACTTGCTTACGAAGTAAATGTTGAGTCAGATCATGGTAATTTTATGTGGGAAAAAATAATGGAAATTGGAAAAGAGTTTAATATACAACCATATGGAACAGAGGCATTATCAACATTAAGAATTGAAATGGGTCACGTTGCTGGATCTGAACTAGATGGACGTACAATTCCTTATGACAACTCATTAGAAGGATTGGTAAGCAAGAAAAAAGATTTTATTGGAAAAAGATCTTTGAGTAAAAAAGCTTATTTAGAACCTGATAGACAAAAGGTGGTTGGTGTTGTTCCATTAGATAAAAAAACAAGTATCCCAGAAGGATCATATATAGTTAAAGATGCAAAAGCGAAACTTCCCAATCCAAAATTAGGTCACGTATCCGCATCGTGCTGGAGTGTTGAATATGATAACCCATTTCACTTGCAATTATTAAAGACGGAAAAAATATGATTGGACAAAAGCTTTTTGCAATGTCTCCTTTAAAAAATAAAATAATACCTGTTGAAATTGTATCATCACATTATGTTGATCCGAAAGGAGAAAGGGTTAGATCATGACAACTATATCAGCTTTAAATTATATTCATAAAACTGGTCTTTTTGGAAATCATGAAAATAAAAATGAAGAAAATTTAATAAAAGTTTCAGAAATTAAAAATATGCTTATTGTTCAAATAGTTCAGTATAAAAATTCTACAGTCTCAATTGAAAATATTGATATTGATAGTTTAAAATTAAAAAATGAACCACTAAGTGTAGGTAGTAACTTTGATACAAGAATATTATGGAATGGTCCAAAAAATTGGCTTTTAGTATCATCAAAAAAAGACTTACTTAAAAATATTTATGAAGTTTTTAAAAATACAGACTTTGCTGTAACTGATTTATCTCATTCAAGAGCAATAATTGAACTTGAAGGGCATGACGTTAAAGAAGTTTTAAAAAAAGGGTGTCCTTTTAATTTTAACATTTTACAAAAAAATAATTCAGTAAACTCGACTTATAATGGTATAGCATTTACAGTGGATATGGTTGATGACAATCCAAATAAAATGAGGTTATTTGCACTTAGAAGTTTTGGAGAATCCTTATATCATTCTATAACAGATGCATCTTTAGAATTTGGCTTTAAAGCAATTTAAAATAGTTTTAAAAACCAAATAAACTGCCCAAATTGGATAGTATTCTTAATTTACTCCCTTGAGTTGAATATAAAATACCTTTAAAGTTAAATTTTAGGGATAAATAAAAATTATGGGGATAAATAAAATATTTATTTATATAATTGGTGCTTTAATACTAACTGGTTGTGTTCAGTCAACAGCGATGATGGGACCAGCTCTTACTTTGGCATCAACTGGAAATGTTTCACAAGCAGGTGTAACTTTTTTTACAAATAAGGCTGTAGAAGAAGAAACTGGCATGGATACTGTTTCATATGTTTCTAATAAACTTGAACAAAACAGTTCCAAAAATCGAAAATTTAGAAAATTGGTTGAAACTAATTTTGAAAAAACTAGAAAAAAACTAATTTCACAAGATCAA
>CABZXL010000030.1 GCA_902529715.1 uncultured Pelagibacteraceae bacterium
TTTTTAATATAGCCTAAATTCCAAAGATGAACTTTTTTAAGATCAGCAAAGCCTCCATGACAAAAAGCTCTTATTAGATTTAATGTAGATGCTGATTGAGAATAAGCTTTGAATAACCTTTTTGGATCAGGTTTTCGAGCTTTTTCAGTAAATTCTATACCATTAATATTGTCGCCAAGGTAACTTGGTAATTCTATATCGCCTTGTTTTTCTGTAGGAGCAGTTCTTGGTTTAGAAAATTGACCTGCAATTCTTCCAAGCTTAACAACAGGCAAAGATGCTGAATAGGTTAACACTAAAGACATTTGCAACATAACTTTAAAATAATCTCTTATATTGTCTGGATTAAACTCAGCAAAACTTTCTGCACAATCTCCTCCTTGCAATAAGAAAGCTTTTCCATCAACAACTTCGGCAAGTTGTTGTTTTAAATGTCTCGTTTCTCCTGCAAAAACTAAAGGTGGAAAATCTTTTATTTTTCCAAGAACCATATTTAGTTCTTTTTCATTCCCATATTTTGGAATGTGTTTAACGGGATAATTTCTCCAGCTATTTATTTTCCATTTTTTCATATTCAACCTAAGAGTGTTCTAGCAGAGTTTATTGATTATTCAACAGTGACAGATTTTGCAAGGTTTCTAGGCTTATCTATATCATATCCTTTTTTTAAAGCAGAATAATAAGCAAGTTTTTGTAATGGAACTGTAATAAGAAAAGGAAATAAATCTTCTGATGTATTTTCTACTTCGATTGTTTGCCAAATATTTTCTGAGTAAATTTCATCCTTGCTTTTATTTGTAATTAAAAGAACTTTTGCACCTCTGGCAATCACTTCCTGCATATTAGAAATTGTTTTTTTGTAATATTTATCTCTAGGAGCCAAAACAACTACTGGCATTCCATCTTCTATTAAAGCAAGTGGCCCATGTTTCATTTCTCCCGCTGGATAACCTTCGGCATGAACATAAGCTAGTTCTTTTAGTTTTAATGCACCTTCTAATGCTATAGGAAAAGAATATCCTCTTCCCAAAAACATTGATCCTTTTGCTTCAATAAATGAATTACAAATTGATTGAATTTCATTTTCAATTTTTAAACTCTCTTTAATTAACTCAGATAATGATTTAAGAGATTTTATTTTTTCAGAAAAAATATCTTTTGATATATCTTTTCTACTTTTTGCAATTTTAATACATAACAAATATAATACTAACATTTGACCTATAAATGCTTTTGTTGATGCAACACCAATTTCTGGACCACAATGAATAGGTAAAACAAATTTTGAATCTCTGGCTATAGAGCTTTCTACCACATTTACAATAGAACAAGTTTTCATATTGTTTTTATTGCATAATTGTAAAGCTCCGTATGTATCTGCTGTTTCACCTGATTGAGATACAAACACATAAAGTGCATTTTTTTTAAACCTATTTTTTCTGTATCTAAACTCAGAGGCAATATCTACAGATACATCTAATGATGTCAATTGTTCAAACCAGTATTTAGCCATTAAACATGAATGATAGGCTGTACCACATCCAATTAAAATTATTGAAGAAATATCTTGTGATTTCCAAGGAAAATTAAAAATATTTATATCATTATTTATTTTATCAATATACTCGTTAATACAATTTTTTATTGTAACTGGCTGTTCATCAATCTCTTTTGCCATAAAATGTTTATATTCACCTTTGTCGTAATTATTTTCATTTGAAGAAAGTTCTAATATTTTCTTATTAATCTTTTTTCCTTTTGCATCAAAAAAATCAATATTATCTTTTTTAATGATACAAAATTCTCCATCATTTAAATATGAAACTTTATTAGTCATTGATTTTAATGCATATGAATCTGAACCAAGATAATTTTCTTTTGGGCCATAGCCAACTGCTAATGGAGAACCTCTTCTAGCTCCAACAATTATATCTGGTTGATCTTTAAAAATAATTCCTAAAGCAAAACTTCCTTTTAAATCTTCAAGTATTTTAATGATTGAGTTTTTAAGATCATTTTTTTTTAAGTATTCTGTTATTAAATGAGTGATTACCTCTGTATCAGTTTGTGATTTAAAAACATGACCTTTTTTAACTAAAATTTTTTTTAGCATTGTTGAATTTTCAATAATTCCATTATGTACCACTGAAACATTTTCTGAAGAATGCGGGTGTGCATTCAAAGTACTTGGTATTCCATGTGTTGCCCACCTGACATGCCCGATGCCAACATTCCCTAATAATTTAGATTTACTTAAATTTTTTTCTAAAGTATCAACTCTACCTTCACATTTTATCTCATTAATATTACCATTATATAAAGTAGCGATTCCTGAAGAGTCGTATCCTCTGTATTCAAGTTTTCTTAAAGAATTAATTATCATTGAGGTTACAGATTTATTACTTGTAATACCAACTATCCCACACATAATTTATTTCTTTCTCTTATAATTTTTTACTTCACTTTGATTTGATCTGCTGAGTGCTAAAGAATTTTTTTTAACATTTTTTGTTATAACAGAACCTGCGCCTATTGTGCTTTTCTCATTCAATGTAACTGGTGCAACTAATGAAGAATTTGAACCTACAAAAACTTTGTGTTTAATTATTGTTTTATTTTTATTTTTTCCATCATAATTACAAGTAATTGTGCCAGCACCAATATTAACCTGATCTCCAATGTTTGCATCACCGATATAAGATAAATGATTTACTTTTGAATTTTTTCCTAAATGACTTTTTTTTATTTCTACAAAATTTCCAACTCTTGATCCTGATTTTAAAACTGTACCGGGTCTTAATCTGGCAAATGGTCCAATGATTACATTATTTTCTATTTTAACATTTTCTAAATGTGAAAATGATTTTATTTTAGAATTATTTTGTATTTTAACTTTTTCTCCAATAACCACATATGGTTCTATTGTTACATTTTTTCCAATTTTTGTATCTTTTGAAAAATAAACAGTCTCGGGTGCAAGCATCTTTACACCATTTTTTATAAATTTTTCTCTCAATCTTAGTTGTGCTTTTTGTAAATTTGTTTGTTTCATTTGCAATTTTATTTATAGTTAAGTAAATATGATCTTTAATTCACAAATTATTTCTTATTAATACTTTTTTAAATGACTCAAAAACTTACCATATTATTTGATTTAGATGGAACTTTGGTAGATACAGCTCCAGATCTTATGAATGCCCACAATTATGTTATGAAAAAGTTTGGATACGAAACCAAATCAACTGATGACATAAGAAAATTAGTAGGTCAAGGAGCCGGATCATTGATTGGTAGATCTGTATGGGGTCAGGCAAAAAAAGAATTAAAAAAAATAAATGATGATAAAATTAAGAAAGAGATGGTAACAGAGTTTATAGATTTTTATGGAAAAAATATTGCAAATGAAAGTAAATTAATTAATGGAGCTTATGACTTTTTGAAATGGTGCAAAGAAAATGAAATATCAATGGGTGTATGTACAAATAAACAAGAGCATCTTGCAATTGATTTATTAAAACAAATTAAAGTTTATGATTTTTTTGAATATGTTGCGGGAAGTAACACTTTTGATTTTTGCAAACCTGATCCAAGACATTTAACTAATGTAATTGAAATTATGCAAGGTGATATAAAAAAAAGTATAATGATTGGTGATAGCGAAACTGATGGAAATGCAGCAAAAGAAGCTGGCATCCCATTTATTCTTTTAGAAGACGGATATACTGAAAAAAATGTAAATGAAATTTCACATGATCATTTAATAAGAGATTTTGTTGGAATTGAAAAAATAGTTCAAAAATACTTACATCATTAATATTGATTATTGTCATCCCTGGTTGTATTAAAAAACAATAAAAATTGGAGAGAAATTGAAAATTAATACTGTAAAGGTTTATCCATCAAAAATTAAATTAAGTAAGAAAAATCAACTTGCTTGGAAATTAGCAGAAATATCTAGTGATAATGCAAAATTAAATAAAAAATCTATAGAAATGGTAATCAATAGAATTATCGATAATGCTTCTGTTGCAATTGCTTCCATAAATAGAAGACCGGTGATTTCAGCGAGAGAAATGGCTTTAAAACATCCGAAAAAAAATGGAGCAACATTGTTTGGTGTTAATTCGAAAAAAAAATTTGATTGCGAATGGGCAGCATGGGCGAACGGAACCGCAGTAAGAGAATTAGATTTTCATGACACTTTTTTAGCTGCAGACTATAGTCATCCAGGTGATAATATACCTCCTCTTTTAGCTGTTGCTCAACAAAAGAAAAGAAGTGGTATGGATTTGCTACGAGGAATAATTACGGCTTATGAGGTTCAAGTAAATTTAGTTAAAGGAATTTGTTTACACAAACATAAAGTTGATCATATTGCACATCTTGGACCTAGTGTAGCCGCAGGTATTGGTACAATGCTTAGATTAAATACAAGTACAGTTTATCAAGCAATTCAACAAGCACTTCATACAACAATATCTACGAGACAATCTAGAAAAGGTGAGATTTCAAGTTGGAAAGCTTACGCACCTGCTCATGCAGGCAAACTTGCAATCGAAGCTGTAGATAGAGTAATGCGAGGTGAAGGAGCACCAAGTCCTATTTATGAAGGAGAAGATAGTGTAATTGCTCAAATACTTGATGGTAAAAAAGCATTATATAAAGTTCCTTTACCAAAAAAAAATGAGGAAAAAAAAGCTATATTGGAAACATATACAAAAGAATATTCTGCCGAATATCAAGCACAAGCTCTTATCGATATAGCTAAAAAACTAAATAAAAAAATTCAAAATCTTAGTCAAATAAAAAAAATTGATATCTATACAAGTCATCACACACATTATGTAATTGGAACTGGTGCAAACGATCCTCAAAAAATGGATCCAAAGGCAAGTAGAGAAACCTTAGATCATTCAATTATGTACATATTTGCTGTCGCTTTAGAAGATGCGAGCTGGCATCATGTTAACTCATATAAGAAGTCTAGAGCTAATAAAAAAAGCACTATAAAGATTTGGAGATCAATTAAAACTCATGAAGATAAAAAATGGACTAAAAAATATCATGATCCCAATCCAAAAAATAAATCATTTGGGGCAAAAGTTGTTGTGACACTAAATAATAATAAAAAAATTATTGAACAATTAGATAAAGCTGATGCACACCCCTATGGATTAAGACCTTTTGTAAGGAAAAATTATATAAATAAATTTTTAACATTAACAAAAAATATTCTTTCTAAAAAAGAAAGTGATCGTTTTTTAAAAACTGTACAAAATTTAACTAAATTAAAATCAGGACAATTAAATAAGCTTAATATAGAAATAAAAAGTTTTAATTTGAAAAAAAATAATAAAAAAGGGATTTTTTAGTGCATTTTGTAAAAAAAAAACCAGAAGAAAAAAGAGAAGAATTTGATAAAAAATTAAAATCAAAAAAAATATTAAGAGTTCCTGGTGCTTATAACCCTTTAACAGCAAAAGTAATAGAAGAAATTGGATATGATGCTGTTTACGTTTCTGGAGGTGTTATGTCTAACGATTTAGGATATCCTGACATTGGTTTAACTACTTTACAAGATGTAAGCAATAGAGCTAATCAAATAGCTAGAGTTACAAACCTGCCAACAATTGTTGATATTGATACTGGGTTTAAATCTTGCAAAGAAACTATTGAAACTTTTGAAAAATTTGGAATTACTGGAGTTCATATCGAAGACCAGGTATCACAAAAAAGATGCGGTCATCTAGAAAATAAAGAATTGGTCACTAAAGAAGAAATGACAAAAAAAATAAAGGAATGTGTAAACTCAAAGAAAGATAAAAACTTTAAAGTAATTGCAAGATCAGATGCAAAAAGTGTTGAGGGCATTGATAAGATGATCGACAGATGCAAGAGTTATGTTGATGCTGGAGCAGAAATTATTTTTCCTGAAGCTTTACATGATGAAAAAGAATTTGAAAAAGTCAGAAAATCTTTAAATTGTTATCTGTTAGCTAATATGACTGAATTTGGTAAATCAAAATTATTAAATTATAAAGAGCTAGAAAATATAGGCTATAATATTGTAATTTATCCTGTAACTACACAACGATTAGCCATGAAAAACGTGGAAGATGGCCTGCGTGCTATTTTTGATGATGGACATCAAAATAATATTATTGATAAAATGCAAACTAGGAAAAGATTATATGATTTAGTTGAGTACGAAAAATATAACTCACTAGACGAAAAAATTTATAATTTTAGCACAGAGGGTCATGAATAATGAGTGATGAGATTAAAAAAGGTTTATTAGGTATTGTTGTTGATGAAACTACAGTTTCTCAAGTAATGCCAGATATTAATTCCCTTACATATAGAGGTTATGCAGTTCAGGATCTTTGTGCAAAATGTAATTTTGAAGAAGTTGCTTATCTTGTTTTAAATGGTGAGCTTCCAAATAAAAAACAGTTAAAAAGTTTTATTAAAGAAGAAAGATCAGATCGAAAGCTTTCAAAAGAAATTTTAAGCGATATTAGAAAAATGCCAAAAAAAGCTCATCCTATGGATGTGGTAAGAACAGCAGTAAGCTTAATGGCATTAGAAGATAAAGAAACAAAAGATAATTCTCCAAAAGCCAACATGAGAAAAGCTATAAGAATATTTTCAAAAACTCCAATTGCTTTAGCTGCCTTTTTTAGAGCTAGAAAAGGAAAAAAAATTATAGCACCAAAGAAGAATTTGTCGTTTTCTGAAAATTTTTTTTATATGTGCTTTGGAAAAATTCCGAGTAAAGAAATTGTTAAAGCTTTTGATGTATCATTAATTTTATATGCTGAACATAGTTTTAATGTTTCAACTTTTACTGCAAGAACTATAACTAGTAGTTTGTCTGATATTCATGGAGCAATAACTGGAGCTATAGCAAGTTTAAAAGGTCCTTTGCATGGCGGTGCTAACGAAGAAGTGATGCATATGATGAATAAAATTAAAAAGCCTGAAAATGCTCTAAAATGGATTAATAAAGCGCTTAAAAATAAAGATGTTGTAATGGGTTTTGGTCATAGAGTTTACAAAAGAGGCGATTCTAGAGTGCCTACAATGGAGAAATACTTTAAGAAAGTTGCATCGATAAAAAAAGATAAAAAGTTTATTAAAATTTATGACATTGTTAAAAATGTCATGATTGAGAGAAAAAATATTCACCCAAATGTTGACTATCCTACTGGACCTACTTACCATCTAATGGGTTTTGATACAGATTTTTTCACTCCTATCTTTGTAATATCAAGAATTACTGGTTGGTCTGCGCACATTATGG
>CABZXL010000031.1 GCA_902529715.1 uncultured Pelagibacteraceae bacterium
AAGCATACAATGTTTCCTGATTTTTCTTGGAGCTGCACAGACATTTCTAAAATAAAATCGGAATATAAATTAGAAAAATACATTATTTTATTTCCATTTTGTTCACCTCATCTTACTCAAAAAAAATGGCCTTATTACAATGAACTAATTGAAAAAATAAGAAGTCAATATAATCATCAGTATAAAATTGTAGTGGCACCAGGCCCAGACGAAATTAACGATGCAAAAGATATTAGTGCTCTATGCATTTTAGATAACGGCAAAGCTTTAGATATTTCTCAACTTTCATCATTAATTAAAGATAGTTCATTTGTTATTGCAAATGATACAGGCCCCGCACATATGGCAGCACATTTAGGGGCTAAAGGTTTAACTTTATTTGGATCTCATACAACAGCTTACAAGGTAAGTATTGAAAGAGAAAATTTTAAAGCAATTCAAGTTAATGATTTAACAAAACTATCTACAGAAAAAGTTTTAGAAAAAATTATTTTAAATTAAATATAAATTTTATCTGCTAATCCGTAACAAAGAATTGCACTTAAAATTGTAAAAACTAATGGTGCAATTACACCTTCGTTTGAGTCATTTTTTATTCCAGTTTTATCAATCTTTATAGAATAAGTATTCACTAAAAAGATGCATAAGTTTTGTACAAAAACTAAGTTAAAAAATCCCCATGTTCCCTCAACTCCTCCTGGTCTAACAAACATAATGTAAATTGCCATTAAGACTGCGCCGAGAAAAAGAGCTCCACACATTCTCATCATAGTAGATGCTGTTTCATCTATTTGAAATTTTTCACGAAATTTTTTTGTTCCTATTATTAACTGGAAAGCGTAAACACCTAATCCAATAAAATGAACTAAGAAAATTATTAAGTAGATTATTCCATTAAATTTTTCGATCATAAATTTATCTTATCACAAAATTTTTAAATATTCTTTGGTTATATTATCCCATTCAAATTTAGTTGAGTAATCTTTAGCCTTTTTACCCATTTCTAAATATGAATTATTTTTTAAAATTAAATCTATACTAGAATAAATTTCTTCTAAATTATTACCATCACAAATAATTCCTGTTTCATTATTTTTTATTGCATCTGATGCACCTCCATCTTTTCCACCAATAGAAGGTATTCCATATTGAGCAGCTTCCACGTATGCAATACCAAATCCTTCAACTGATGTTTTGTGTATAATTGATGGCATAACAAAAAGATTTGACTTTGAAACTATTGCATTTTTTAGGTCTTGAGGAACATTTTTTAAAAATATTACTTGCTCATTTAATTCTAGCTCATTTGTAAGTTTTTTTATATTTTCTTCTTCTTCTCCATAACCAATACAAGTGTAAACAATATTAGGGTATATTTGTTTGAGATTTCTTAATGCCATTATTACTTTTTCATGGTTTTTTCTTTTATCAAATCTTGAAACTGTAATTAATCTAGGATTTTTATTTTTTAATAAATTTTCAGCTTCTTTAATTGAAGATTTATCTATTTCTTTAGGCGGAAATACGCCTGGATTAATAACGATTATCTTATTTTCATCTATTCCAATGTCTACTGCAAGATTTTTTGTATATTCTGAATTAGCAATGACTTGATCAATATTGTTAAAAACTTTTAAAATTCTTCTATTAGCAAAAGATCCTTTTTTATGATTAATTTCTTTTGAGTGGATTAAACAAATTTTTTTCTTAGTTGTTTTAATTAATTCTAAACTTTTCCAGTGATCAGCAATAATGCAACTAACATTTTTATTTTTTTTTATAAACTCATTTACCAAGTATGATTTTCTGTGTTTTCTTAAAAGTTTTATTCCTCCAATTCTATCAATAGAAAAAGATACTTTTTGATCATGTTCTTTATATTTTTCATGAAAGTCAGCAAATACTTTTACTAAATTATATTTTGCTAAAGAGAAGGTTAGTCCCCACATTAAGTTTTGCATTCCACCAACTTCTGGAGGAAAAGATCTAGTAACTATTATATACATTAATTATTTAACCACTTAATATTACAACCCATGCTTGGAATTTGGCTTTCTGGTCCTTTTCCTGTTTCAGAAATTTGCTTCATTGCTTTATACAAATCACTTTCACCATCTCTTACAGGTTTCAATTCTTTTAATTCTCTAATTCTTCCCCTGTATTGTAATTCTAAATCTTTATTGTAACCAAAAAAGTCAGGAGTACATACAGCATCATAATTTTTGGCAACTTCTTGTGTCTCATCAATTACATATGGAAATTTAAAATTATTCTCTTTTGAAAATTCAATCATATTTTCAAAAGAATCTTCAGGATAATTTTTTACATCGTTAGAGCAAATCGCTACTGATTTTATACCAAAATCAGCTAATTTATTTGTATCCTCAACAATGTCCTCAATAACTGCCTTTACATAAGGGCAATGATTACAAATAAACATTATCAAAGTTCCCTTATCTCCCCTGATATCATTTAGTGAAATAATTTTATTATCAGTAGATTTTAATTGGAAAGTTTCAGCTTTTTTTCCAAAATCACATATTGGAGTTTTTGTAAGCGACATGTTAAGTATTATATAAGATATGTTTTACGATTTGGAAAATAAAAAACCAAAAAATTCTGGCGAAAATTGGGTCGCACCTAATGCAGTAGTAATTGGTGATGTTACATTAGAAAAGAACTCAAGTATTTGGTTTAATGCAACTCTTAGAGGAGATGTTGAAAACATTCATATAGGCGAAGGTTCTAATATACAAGATGGAAGTGTTTTACACACAGACCCAGGATATCCACTTAAAGTAGGAAAAGATGTTACTGTTGGTCATTTAGTAATGCTTCACGGATGCACAATTGGTGACAATAGTTTAATTGGAATTGGAGCTGTAATACTTAACAACGCAAAAATTGGAAAAAATTGTATTATAGGAGCAAAAGCACTTATTACTGAAAATAAAGAGATACCAGATAATTCATTAGTCGTTGGAGCACCTGGAAAAATAATTAGGAAAGTAACAGACGATGAGATTAAGTTATTAACAGAAAACGCAAAGCATTATCAGGATAATTGGAAAAAATATTCTAAATCAATTTTTTAACTAAAAAGAAGTCCGTTAACTGAATAAATAATTAATCCTAAAATTATTATAAAAAAAATTCCAAAAGCAATCTGTTCCAGCGATTTCTTTTTAAGTTTAGTTTTGCCCTGCTTGTATTGTCTTATTTGGATTATACCAAATCTCATAGCAAACATTCCTAAAATTATTAGAGATAAATAAAAAATAAACTTTATAAACATTATCTAAGGAACTAGCCAATATTCTTTGTTATTATCAACTTCAAATCTAGCTCTACGATGACCTTTGGCAGCCAAATAAAGCCATTCAATAGTTTTTATTTTACATTGAATTACAGTAAAATTTTTATAACCTTCTTCACTTTGCTCCATAGTAAATTCAAAATTGTCTAACTCAGGTTTTAAACCAGATGTTGGGTTAGGAGATTCTGTTCCAGGGCCATTTTCAACTAAATAGCATTTTCTACTTATATGTCCTGTTTTTGACCAAGACTCTTTTGTAATTTCATTGTTATGATTAATGTTACATTCAACCTTTAATCTTACTTGGATCTTTTCTTCTTTATCATAGAAAAGCATAGAAGCATTTTTATTATTTTTTAATTTAGGAATTTTATCAGATCTAATATCGCTATGAAATTGAACTAGATTGTTTGAATGATCAGATTTTCTAAGAACCACAATCCTTCCATCAAAATCTTTTTGATCTCCACAAATAAAAACTGGAATTCTGAACTGAGAACTTCTATTGGTCACTGCATCATCTAACATTGACCAGATTTTCTTTTTAATTTGTTTGAAATTTTCGTAGTATGCTGGTTGCATACATTATTACTTTCTAAATCTTTTGATTAAACTAGATGTATCCCAACGTTTGCCACCAAGTTCCTGAACTTCACCATAATATTTATCAATTATCTCAGTTATTGGAAGCAAAGATCCGTTATTTTTTGCTTCATCCATTGCAATTTTTAAATCTTTTCTCATCCAATCGACCGCAAAACCAAAATCAAATTTATCATCAATCATTGTTTTATATCTATTATCCATTTGCCAAGATTGAGCAGCACCTTTTGAAATAACTTCGATTACATCCTCCATATTTAATCCAGCTTTCATTCCAAAATTAATTCCTTCAGATAGCCCTTGAACTAAGCCAGCAATACAAATTTGATTAACCATTTTTGCTAGCTGGCCACTTCCAGCCTTGCCAAGTAATTTCATTTTTTTGCTGTAACAATCAATTTTATCTTTTGCTTTATCAAAGTCGGCTTGATCTCCACCAATCATAACTGTTAAAGCTCCATTTTCTGCACCAGCTTGACCTCCTGAAACTGGAGCATCTAAAGAACCAAAACCATTTTTTTTTGCGTGATCGTAAATTTCTCTTGCAATTGTCGCTGAAGCTGTAGTGTTATCAATATATACAGATCCTTTTTGAATTGTTTTAAAAGCTCCTTGTTCACCAAATGTAACTTCTTTAAGATCATTATCATTTCCGACACAGGTAAAAACATATTCTGCATCCTTAGCAGCTTCCGCAGGTGTTTCGGCAATATTACCTTTATATTCGCTTACCCATTTTTCAGCTTTAGATTTTGTTCTATTAAAAACAGTTACTTTGTGCCCACCTTTTGATATATATCCTGCCATTGGATAACCCATTACACCAAGACCAATGAAAGCAACTTTACAAGTCATAAAAAAATATGTTTAAAAATTTAAGTTTAAAAGTAGTTATATTTGGTTTTATATTTACATTTTTTTCAAGTTTTGGACAGAGTTTTTTTTTAGGAATATTTAATCCCAGTATAAGAAATGAACTATCTATTACTCATGGACAATTTGGCTCAGTTTATGCTTCTGCCACTCTATTAAGTAGTTTTATTTTAATTTGGGTTGGAAAAAAAATTGACGACATAGATATATCTAAATTTGCTTTTTTTGTTATTTTACTTCTCGCATTTTCTAGTTTCTTTTTTTCTAAAATCTCTTCAATACCATTATTATTTATATCGATATTATTAATGAGATTTTCTGGTCAAGGCATGATGTCTCATACAGCAACTACTACAATTTCAAGATACTTTACAAAATCAAGAGGAAAAGCTTTAAGCACTGGGTGGTTTGGTTTATCAGCGGCTGAATTTATTTTACCAGTTTTGATGATTTATCTTTTGACAATTACAGTATGGCAAAATATTTGGATTGGAATTTCACTTGTTGTGTTAATTTTTCTACCTCTATCTTCTTATTTTTTGGTAAAAAATCTTAATTTTGATTCAAGAGAGAAGGGTGAAGATAATAATTTTAATGAAAATGATTTTAAACAATGGAAAAGAATTGAAGTTATAAAAGATTATAGATTTTATATAGTGTGTGCAAATATGTTAGCTATGCCCTCAATTGCTACTGGTACTTTTGTTTATCAATCTTTTATTCTTTCTTCAAAAAATTGGGGTCCATATATAATTGCACAATCTTTTATGTCTTATTCTATACTTTCAGTTGTAGCATTAATATTTTCCGGATTTTTAATTGATAGATTTACTAGTAGAAAAATTTTAATTTATATGAATATTCCATTATTTTTTGCTGCGATGGTTTTATTTTATTTTGACAATCCTTTTTCATCATTTGTATTCTTTGGACTAATTGGTGTTACGAATGGATTTTGCAATGTTCTTGGTTCTTCTACTTGGGCTGAAATATATGGAGTAAAATATATTGGTTCTATCAAGGCTCTTACAACAGCATTAATGGTATTTGCTACAGCCTTTGGAACAGCTGTTTTTGGTATTCTAATAGATAAAGGTTTTTCTATAGAACAAATATCTTTATTTTCGGCAACTTATATATTGTTCTCAATAATTTCTCTGTTCTTTATTAGAAAAAATTTAAATCCAACAAAAATATAGAAATTGCTTGATTTTATAGTTCACCAAGTATAAATAGCTCGCATGGCAAGAGTTACAGTAGAAGATTGTATTGATAAAGTAGACAGTCCTTATGAACTGGTATTAGTTGCAAAGGAAAGAGCAACTCAACTTAATTCAGGAATAGAACCTTCAATAGACAGAGACAATGATAAAAATACAGTTATATCCCTTAGAGAGATTGCAGAAGAAAATATTAAAGTTGAAGATTTGATCGAAAGTGCAGTTTACAAACTTAGAAAACATGTGGAGCAAGTTGACGATACTTCAGAGGATGACGAGGTAGTAGGAGATGATTTTGAAAATCTTTATAAAGGAGAAATCTCAAAGAGTGGAGTTCCAATACTTCCTTCAAAAAGAGCTAGAAAAATCCCAGAAAAAATTCAGGTCTCTAAAGAAGATCTTGCTGAACTTACAAATTCTACAGAAGAACAATCAATTGAAAGCAAACCATCAGACGAATCAGAAGCTACAGAGGAAGATGTTTCATTGGATAATCTAAAAGATGAAGAAATAGCTAACGAAGAACAAAAAGATTCAGAGACTACAAATAGTTAATTAAATAATATAACAATCTTATATTATGAATAGAAAAGTATCAGTTGCACCGATGATGGATTGCACAGACCGTCATGAAAGATATTTTTTACGCTTAATTAGTAAAAATGTTCTTTTATATACAGAGATGATTGTGTCAGAGGCAATTGACAGAGGTGACAAAAAAAAACTTTT
>CABZXL010000032.1 GCA_902529715.1 uncultured Pelagibacteraceae bacterium
ATTAATAATAAACACCTTTTTTAAATGCACTTTTTTCTACTTTAGGTAATTCTTTTTTTGTATTTAAACCCTCGGGCTCTGAATAAAGAATTTGCGAATTTATTTCTCCTTGGTTTGGTTTGTCACCATCTGCAAGTTTTGGAATAAATTTTCCCCATGGTTTTGTTGTTATTGGAGAAACGAAGTCTTTTACTGTCCCATTTCTAAATTTAATTTTCCAAGAGATTGTTCCTTTTTCCTCTTCTCTTCTAACTCTTACACTGTGGCCCATAGGAGCAAAGTCAGCATAACCTCGAACATCTATTGCATGGTTAGGGCATGCCTTAACACATGAATAACATTCCCAACAAAAATTTGGTTCTATATTTTTTGCTCGTCTTATCGTTTCATCTATATGCATAATATCTGAAGGGCAAATATCTACACAATGACCACAACCATCACAACGAGTCATATATACAAAAGTTGACATAATTTATTTTATTCCTTTCAAAATCATATTAATAATGTTTTGGATTTTCTCTACTTATACCTAATCCAAATTGTTTTGGGGCATCTGCTTCAGGTGGCAAATTGTCTCTGGAACCATCAGCTTCAGCTAAATTTTTTTGTATCGCTGCACCTGGTTTATAAAACATATGTGCAAATTTAGACCAATAAACTCCTCCAAATAAAACTAAGTTTGATACAATAAATAATACCAAAAATACTTTATCGTCCCATCTATCATTTAAATTTAAAGATTGTAAATAAGACCAAATTAAACCTGTTAAAGACGATGCAACAAGAGCAAGAACAAATAAATCTGCTTTTATAATTCTATACCAAGGTTGAGCTTCTGAATAAACATCTACTCTTAAAAAAAACCAAAACCAACCTCCACCTACAACTGTCATGATAGCACCAACGTGCCAAATTATAGGCCAGAAAGATGGGGTATTTGAAGAAGGACTTGAATAACAAAAAATCATTATTGCTGATCCTAGCCAAAATAAAATTGTTCCATACATTCCAAGAAGATGAGCGGCTCTTCTTTTGCCAGCTCCAAGTTCTGAAGTTGTAGCTATATCGCTTACAATTGTTTTAGAAATCACAGATATTCTTTCTCCAGTACTTAAAGTTTTTGTTGCAGATAATTTTGCCTTTTTTGCATTTTCAAAAAAATATTTAACATTTTTTTTATGAATAATATCTACAAGTGTTCCAACAGCGATTAGAACAATCATTAATACAACAAAAGACTGCATATATATTGGAGATACAGTTTCTGCCAAAATTGCAAATGGATTTACTGATAAAATCATGATTTTTATCTCCCTAGAAGAAAGTTTTTAGTATAGATGTCAAAATAGATCAACTGTTATATGGATGACAGTTCGTAACAGCTTTTTGATAAATCCTGGATAAAATTCTATAATTTTTTAAATTTTTTCTTTTCCAAAATGGTTTTTCAATAGAATTTACCGAAACTACACCTTTGCCCGAACCAATAACGATGATTTCATCATAATTACTTAGTGAATCAATTGATATGTCTTTTCTCCTAATTTTTTTTAATTGTTTTGTAAAAAATTTGTAAGTCGTTCCTTTATAAAAGTTATTTAAAGGTGAGTATATTTTATTGTTTTTAATAAATAAAAGATTAGAAGTACCAGTTTCCAAAATTTTATTATCTTTGTAAAGGGCTATATCAGACTTTGATGTATCCATTTTTTTTAAATGACTTATAATTTTTTTATACTTTAAGTTTTTATATTCAGGATCAATTCTTTTATAATTAATTAATTTAAGCTTAAAATTCAATTTAGGATTATGTCTTTTTCTTAGCGAAACTGAAATCATTTTTTTATTTACTGCAACTCTAAATAAATGATCATATTTTTTTTTATTATTTATATTTATTTTAATTAAATTTCTAATATTTTTTTTTATATCTTTGTAATAAATTTTATAATCTTTTAATGATCTGAATAAATTATTCATATGATCATTTAAGAATAAAATTTTAGCTGGCTTTCCTATAACTCTCATTGTTGTAAAAACTCCATAAGAGTTCCAAAGATCATGAAATTTAATTTCTTTCAGATCTTTATGACGATAAGATTTTTTTAATAATAGTTTGACCATTTTCAGTTAAAAAAGACTCAGGATGAAATTGAAATCCATATACACTATTTTTTAGATCTTCAATAGCCATAGGAATGTTTGATTTCACACATCTCATCGTTATTTTTATGTTATTTGACTTGAAAGGTTCATGCAATTTTAAAGAATGATACCTTCCAACTTTAAATATTTTATTTTTTTTAAATAATTTACTTTCATTTGTTACTTTTACTTTTGACTGATAGCCATGAAAAATATTTTTTTGCTGCCCTATTTTACCTTTTTCATTAAATAAAATTTGCTGATATCCAAGACAAATTCCTATAATTTTCTTTTTCCCTTTGTATTTTTTATAAATCTTTGAAGTTAGTGGATAGTCTTTTGGAGATCCTGGTCCTGGTGATAAGACAATTGTATCTGATTGATCTAACTTTTTTTTATTAATATTAAAATAATTAGAGCAATAAACTTTATCAAACTTCGAAAATTGATGGACAACATTCCAGGTAAAAGAGTCTTGATGATCAATTATATAAATCATTTATAAAGCTCCAATAAAGATTTTGCTTTTATAAAATTTTCATTAAATTCTTTTTTAGATGAACTGTCTAAAACAACACCGGAGGCTGCCGAAATTTCTGAAATATTTTTATAATTTAAAATCGATCTTATAATTATATTGAATTTCATATCTTGGTTAAATTTGATATAGCCAAAACTACCTGTAAATATATTTCTATCTTCTGTTTCTTGTTTATTTAAAAGTTCTAGAGTTCTAATTTTTGGACATCCTATAACTGAACCTCCTGGCATCATAGATTTAATTATATTTTTTGGAGTAGTATTTTTTTTTAATATACCCTGTATTGATGTAACGTAATGAAAAAGGTGTTTGTATTCCTCTACATATTTTTTCTTTAATATTTTTACTGATCCTGACTTACATATTCTTGATAAATCGCTTCTTTCCATGTCAACAATCATATTGTGCTCTTTAGTTTCTTTTTCATTATTTCTAAAAAAATTTAGTGCTTTAATTTTATTTATTTTTTTACTTTTTTTAAGAGTTCCTGCAATTGGTTTGGTAATTATCTTATTTCCTTTTTTATCAATAAGAGTTTCAGGTGAACAGCTTACTATTGAAAAGTTTTTATCTCTAATCATAAAAGACTCTGGTGATGAATTTATTTTCATTAATTTCCAAAAAAAATTGACTGGATTAATTGTTGATTTATTTTTATATTTAGTGCAAATTTTAATTTGGTACGTCTCACCTTGTCTTATTTTTTTTGAAAATAAATCAAATATTTTTTTATATTTTTTATAGTTAATATTTGTTTTAAATGGACTCAGGATCTGAGTTTTATTAAAAAAACTATTGAACTTGTGTTTTTTGACTGATGATATTATTTTTATATCTTTTCTTATCTTTATTAATGTTTCTGGTTTATAAAAAATACCCTTATGAAAATTCAGTTTTTCTTGATTTTTAATTTTAATATTCAATATATTGCAAAGAATTTCATATCCAAAAAATCCTATTAAAAGATCAGTCTCCTTCTTAAATTTTTTACTCTTAAATGAATTAAAAAAATTATTTATATTATTTCTTGTTAATATGATTTTTTTTGAAAAATCAGTATATAAATTATAACCACCTTCAACTTTGTAAATAATTAGAGGCTTATCAGAATGATATAGCTTTTCTAAATAAGGATTAAATTTCAGATGTTGCGAGCTGTTTTCTTTCAATTGCTATCTCTTTTATAGGTAAATGTATCAAGCCTGCAAATAAAGATAAAGCGATAGAAATGTACCATGCATAATCAAGTGAACCATACAAATCATGAAATAACCCACCAAGATAGGCACCTAGAAATGATCCAACTTGGTGGCTTAAAAAAACAAAACCGTATAATAAAGATACATATTTAGTTCCAAAAATATGACTTACTATACCGCTTGTAGGTGGAACAGTTGATAACCACAAATAACCAAATGTAGCACCAAAAATTAATGCGTTAATCACACTTGCTGGCATAAGTATAAAGTATAAAATTGAAACTCCTCTTAATAAATAAATTACACTTAATAATTTTTTCTTACTAATTCTTGTAGATAAATATCCACTAGTCAAAGTTCCAAAAATATTAAATAGGCCTATTAATGCTAAAATTGCAGTTGCTGTCCAATCTTCAAGTCCTTTATCTCTTATGTGCATAGGTATATGTGTTGCAACAAGAGCTATATGCCAACCACATACGAAAAAACCTAAAGTTAAATAATTATAACTTTTGTTGGAAAATGCTTCCTTTAAAGCTTGGATAGCCGTTTGATTATTTTCGTTTTCTTGTTTTAATTCTGCCATTGGAGTAGTTAAAAATAGAGAAATTACCAAACCTGCTAAAATCATAGCTCCAAAAATAAGTAACGTTGGATTCCAACCAAATTCTAAAAGGAAAAATCTTGTGTAAATAGGAGATACAAAATATCCGAAAGAACCAGCAGCAGTAACAACACCTATTGCAATAGTCCTTTTATTTAGTGGAAAATGTTTAGATACAATAGAAATAGGGATGCTTATTGCAGTTGCCGCAAGTCCAATTCCAATTAAAATTCCTAAATCGAAAGTAAACCAAAAGCCTGTATTTGGTCCATAATTTAAAAAATAAATTCCAGCCAAATAAAATAAAAAACCTATAAATACAGCTACTCTTCCACTAAATTTATCTGTAATTAATCCAAAAAGGGGCCCAAATAGTCCCCAAAAAAATAATTGAATACCCATCGCAAAACCAAACTCAGTTTGTGTACAACCAAGATCAATTTCAAAATCAAAAAAGAAAAGACCAAAAGTCTGTCTAATACCTAAAGAAATAATAACCACTAAAGATGCAGCTATTAACGTTATAAGTGCTGTTTTATTTGGTATAAATTTTTCTGAGGTCATTTAATGAATCTCAAAGACTTTTTTAAATCATTAATTAAGTCTTTTGGGTCTTCAAGACCAATATGGAGTCTAACTAAATGTTCATCTTTTTCTAATTTTAAATAATTTCTTTTTCCTAATTCCCTAAACTCTTGATGCAAAGCTAAACTCTCAAATCCTCCCCAACTATATCCATAGCCAAATAATTTTAAAGAATTTACAAATTTATTAATAGAATTTTTATTTTTTGCTTTTATTTTTAAACCCATTAATCCTGATGCACCTGAATAATGTTTTTTCCACATTTTATAGTTATGTGAACCTTTTTTATATGGATATAAAAGCTTAACTTTTTTATGACGAGATAAGAAAGAGGCTACTTTTTTTGCATTTTCTTCATGTCTGTCTAGACGAACATCTAAGGTTCTTAATCCTCTTATTATTAGGTATGCATCATCCGGACCTAATCTTAGACCAGTGATTTTATTTGCTTTTTCAACATATTTAAAAACTCTTTTATTGACTGCCAAACTTCCTCCCATAACATCTGAATGACCAGAATAATATTTTGTCGCTGATACAATAGACATATCAAATCCCAATTTAATAGGCTGTAAGTAATATGGAGTACCCCAAGTATTATCTATTACCGAAAATAATTTATTTTTCTTTGCTATTGAAATTATTTTAGATAGATCTTGAAACTCAAATGAATTACTTCCTGGATTTTCAACATAAATTAATTTTGTTTTTTTTGTAATTTTGTTTTTTAATGTATTTAAGTCATTAGGATTATAAAAAACTGTTTTAATATTAAATGATTTAAGAAAATCATCTGTCAATAAGCGTGTTGGGGAATAAACTGGATCAGCAGCTAAAATCTCATCACCTGGTCGAACTATACTAAAAATTGATAAAAAAACTGAACCAAAACCTGTTGGAGTTAAAAATACATGATAGCATTCTTCCATTCTTTTCAGCATTTGTTGTAA
>CABZXL010000033.1 GCA_902529715.1 uncultured Pelagibacteraceae bacterium
CAGATGTTGATCCATTGTCAACTTCGATAACAATTGAACAAACATTAGTCGATTTTGGAAGAAATGCAGAGCATGATAAAAATAAAATTGGAATTGATCTTGCAAAAGCAAAATTGTTAAAAAAAGAACAAGATATTTTATATAAAGCTATAGAAGCTTATACGGGCCTTATTTTGGCAAATGAAAAATTTGAAATTAATAAAGCAAATGTAAATTTGCTGGAAAGACAAGTTGAAACAGATAGTATTAGACTTGAAAGAGGCCAGGTTACTCTTTCAGATGTTGCTCAATCAGAATCTTCTTTAGCAGAAGCACAAGCAAAAGTAATACAAGCTCAAAATGAAGTTTTAACGAGTAAATTAAATTATGAAAATATTATTGGGCCAATTTCGAACTCAAAATCATTAATTAAAAATCCAAAGTTAAATTTTGTAATACCAGAAAATTTAAATTCAGCAATTGAGCTATCAAAAAAAAATAATCCTGATTTAACTATTGCTAAGTTAGAGCATGAGCAATCCGAGAAAGATACAATGATTGCAAAATCAGACTTATCTCCAACTGCTAAATTATCTTTTGAAAGATCTTATAGCGAAGATTTAAGCTCTACTTACGATGAAAGAGAAAAAGATATTTTAAAAGCTACAGTGTCTTGGCCTTTTTATTCAGGAGGAAAAAATAGAGCTAATTATAAAAAAAATATAAATTTACAAAATAGAAAAAGATTGCTTTTAGATAACACAACAAAAATAAATAATACAAATGTTGCAAGCGCTTGGTCAAATTTTCAATCTAGTAAAAGTTTATTAAATTCGGTTGAGCTTCAAGTTAGAGCCGCAGAAATTGCAAATGAAGGAATTACAGCTGAATATGAAAGTGGGGTTGGAAGAACCACTCTTGAAGTTATTCAATCAAATTCTTTTTTGTTAAATGCACAAATTTCATTAGCCAATTCAGAAAGAAACTATCTTCTTTCTCAATTTAACCTCTTAAAATCAATTGGGTTACTTAATAGCGACTATTTAAAAATCAAATAAATTGGGGTTTTTTTGAGCTAAAGAAATATTTTTATTGCCAATGAGAACAAAATGTGTACATTTAAAACATGATTCGACTGTTAAAAAACCTAAAAAAAAAGGCAAAAAATGACTAAAAATAACTTAAAAGTGGTGAAATCCACTAAAGATAAAGAATTGGAAAACAAAGAGAAAGATAAAGCTCTAGAAGCAGCAATTAGCCAAATTACAGATAACTTTGGAAAAGGGTCGGTAATGAAGCTAGGTCAACAAAAAGCTATGGATGTTGAATCTATTTCAACAGGATCTTTAAGTTTAGATCTAGCTCTTGGTATTGGAGGGTTGCCAAAAGGAAGAATTGTTGAAATTTATGGGCCAGAGTCTTCTGGAAAAACAACACTGGCTTTACAAGTTATAGCTGAAGCACAGAAAGCTGGTGGCATTTGTGGATTTGTTGATGCAGAGCATGCATTAGATCCAGTTTATGCAAAAAAATTAGGCGTTGATACTGAAGAGTTATTAATTTCACAGCCAGATACTGGTGAACAAGCTTTAGAAATTACTGATACTTTAATTAAATCAGGATCAATGGCAGTTATTGTGGTTGATTCTGTTGCAGCATTAACACCAAGAGCTGAAATTGAAGGGGAAATGGGAGATCATCATGTAGGCCTACAATCAAGATTAATGAGTCAGGCATTAAGAAAACTAACTGGTTCAGTTTCAAGAACAAATACAATGGTTATTTTCATTAACCAAATTAGAATGAAAATTGGTGTAATGTTTGGAAGTCCAGAAACAACCTCAGGAGGAAATGCACTGAAATTTTATTCATCAGTTAGAATGGATATAAGAAGAATAGGTGCCATTAAAGACAAAGAAGAAATTATTGGAAACGCAACTAGAGTAAAAGTTGTTAAAAATAAAGTTGCACCACCATTTAAAGTAGTTGAATTTGACTTAATGTATGGAAAAGGAATAAGCAAAACTGGTGAACTGATTGATTTAGGAGCAAAAGCAGACATCGTTGAAAAATCAGGAGCCTGGTACGCCTATAAGGGTGAAAAAATTGGCCAAGGAAAAGAAAATGCAAAATTATTCCTTGAACAAAATCCTAAGGCTGCAGCAGAAATAGAAATGGCAATAAGAGAAAAAGCTGGTCTTATTTCTAAAAAAATTGAAGGCAATCCAATTGAGAAAGAAAAAGCAGAATCTCAAGAGGAAGTGCCTACAAAAAAAAATTAGCATATAACTTTTAGTTATCTAAAAGGCGCTCTTTTGGGCGCCTTTTTTCCTTATAGATATATAGACATCATATAAAAAAGCTGTATTTTAGAAATATGGCAGACAAAACACTTAATGAAATAAGAAGTACTTTTCTTAAATATTTTGAGAAGAATGGTCATAAAATTGTGGAATCTAGCAATTTAGTTCCCAATAATGATCCAACACTAATGTTTGCAAACTCAGGAATGGTTCAATTTAAAAATGTTTTTACTGGTCTAGAAAAAAGAGACTACAAAACAGCAACCACATCTCAAAAGTGTGTAAGAGCTGGAGGAAAACATAATGATCTTGAAAATGTTGGTTATACACCAAGGCACCATACATTTTTTGAGATGCTTGGAAATTTTTCATTTGGAGATTATTTTAAAGAAAGAGCTATCGAACTAGCTTGGAATTTGGTAACCAAAGACTTTGGTTTAGACAAAAATAGGCTTTATTTCACAGTTTTTAACGAAGATGAAGAAGCACTTAATCTTTGGAAAAAAATAACAGGGTTGGGAGAAGATAAAATTATTAAGATTGCAACATCAGATAATTTTTGGTCCATGGGTGAAACAGGACCTTGTGGCCCTTGCTCAGAAATATTTTATGATCATGGTGATCACCTAAAAGGTGGATTGCCTGGTACAAAAAATCAAGATGGCGATAGATACATCGAAATTTGGAATTTAGTATTTATGCAATTTGAACAAATTTCTAAAGATAAAAGAATAAATTTACCAAAACCTTCTGTTGATACAGGAATGGGGCTAGAGAGAATTGCAGCTTTGCTTCAGGGCACACATGATAATTATGAAACAGATCATTTTAAAAAATTAATAAATTCAATTTCTGAAGCAGTTAAAGTTAAACCTGATGAAAAAAATGTTTCTAGTTTTAGAGTAATCGCAGATCATTTGAGAGCAAGTTCATTTTTAATTGCAGAAGGTGTTTTGCCATCAAACGAAGGAAGAGGTTATGTATTAAGAAGAATTATGAGAAGAGGGATGAGACATTCTCATTTACTAGGATCGAAACAGCCAATTTTTTATAATATTTTTAAAACTTTAATGGATGAGATGTCAGGAAATTATCCTGAACTTGTAAGAGCAGAGTCGCTAATTAAAGAAACTTTAAAGACAGAAGAAGAAAAATTTTTAGTTTTATTAGAAAGAGGGATGAAAATTTTAAACGATGAAATTTCAAAAATTGATAAAGTTTTACCTGGTGAAGTAGCTTTTAAATTATATGATACATACGGATTTCCTCTAGACTTAACTGAAGATATTTTAAAAAATAAGTCATTAAAAATAGACAATAAAAAATTTAAAACTTTAATGAGTGAAAGTAGAGAACTTGCTAAGAAAAATTGGAAAGGATCAGGTGATAGTTCAGTCAATAAGATATGGTTTGAAATTAAAGATAGATTAGGCCCATCAGAATTTTTAGGTTATGAAACTGACTATGCTGAAGGAAAGATTTTGTCATTATTAAAAGATAACAAAGAAGTAAAAAGCTTATCCTATAATGATGAAGGCATGATTATTACAAATCAAACACCTTTTTATGGAGAGTCTGGAGGCCAAGTTGGAGATACCGGAGAAATTACCTCTGGAGAATTTAAATTTGAAGTACATGATGTACAAAAACAGTTAGGAGACTTATTTGTTCATTATGGCAAAGTAATTAAAGGTTCTATTAAAGTGAATGATAATGTTGAAATGAAAATTGATGTAAATAGAAGAAACGATGTTAGAGCTTATCATTCCGCAACTCACTTATTACATGAGTCTCTGAGAAGAGTGCTTGGCACTCATGTAACTCAAAAAGGTTCCCTAGTTGAACCTAATCGTTTGAGATTTGATTTTAGTCATATGAAGCCTATCTCTAATGAGGAAATAAAAAAAATAGAAACTTATGTAAATTCCATGGTTGATAAAAAATCTGAGGTAAAAACTAGACTTATGACGCCAAAAGAAGCAGTTGATAATGGTGCATTAGCTCTTTTTGGTGAAAAATATGGCGATGAAGTTAGGGTTTTATCAATGGGCAATGAAAAAGAACGTTATTTCTCAACAGAATTGTGTGGTGGGACACATGTAAGAAATACTGGCGATATAGGAAAATTTAAGATTGTTAGCCAGTCTTCAATAGCAGCAGGGGTGAGAAGAGTAGAAGCTTTAAGAGAGAAGCAATTACAAGAATATT
Source organism: uncultured Pelagibacteraceae bacterium (assembly GCA_902529715.1). Lineage (GTDB taxonomy): Bacteria > Pseudomonadota > Alphaproteobacteria > Pelagibacterales > Pelagibacteraceae > Pelagibacter. Next base: position 4,491 of record CABZXL010000033.1, read on the forward strand.
TAAATAAAAAAGAAAAACTCAGCGACATTGAAAATGAAAAAAGTGAAGAAACAATTAAAGATTTATCTCAAAAAATAATCAAATTAGGTGGAAAACCTAATATCACTAACGAAAATCAGCAAACTTTAATTAAAGATTTAACAAGACATTATGAACAGCTATTAGTCCAATCAACCTTAAGTGATAAATCAAAAAATATTATTAATGATAAAACTATAAATAATGTCAAAGTTAGATTTCAAAAAGTAATTGATTTACCTTCTAAAGATTTAAGAAAACTAGTTGATAATGGAAAAAAAGAACTAAGTGAAGGCGTTATAGTTATTTTTGCAATTAAAGATGAAAAAATTGGATTAGCAATTGGTGTTACTGAAAATCTAAAAAAAAAATATGATGCTGTTAAATTAGTAAAAATTGGATCAGAAATTATCGGAGGAAAGGGTGGAGGAGGAAGATCTGATTTTGCTCAAGCAGGTGGAATTGATAGCTCAAAAATAGATAATGCTATAGAAAAAATTAAATCTTTAATTTAATTTTTTTTTAAGATTTCCATCAATTACATCTAGAAATTGATTTGTTGTAAGATATTTGCTTGAAGGACCGATTAAAATTGCCAAATCCTTTGTCATTAAGCCACTTTCAACTGTTTCAATACAAACTTTTTCTAAAGTTTTTACGAAATTTTTAAGTTCTTCGTTATTATCCATTTTTCCTCTGTGGTAAAGGCCTCTTGCCCATGCAAATATTGACGCTATTGGATTTGTTGATGTTTCTTTACCTTGTTGATGTAGTCTATAATGCCTAGTAACAGTCCCATGCGCAGCTTCAGCTTCTATAGTATTTCCATCAGGTGTCATTAAAACACTAGTCATAAGACCTAAAGAACCAAATCCTTGAGCAACGGTGTCGGATTGTACATCTCCATCATAATTTTTGCAGGCCCAAATATAGTTTCCATTCCATTTCATAGCGCATGCCACCATGTCATCTATAAGTCTATGTTCGTAAGTTATTTCTCTTTCTTTAAATTTTTCTTTAAATTCCTTATCAAAAACTTCTTGGAATAAATCTTTAAATCGACCATCATAATTTTTTAATATCGTATTTTTTGTTGAAAGATAAACTGGCCATTTTCTATTAAGTCCATAATTCATACAGGCTCTAGCAAAATCTTTTATTGATTGATCCAAGTTATACATTGATAACGCAACACCAGAACTGGGAAAATTAAATACTTCAAACTCTTTTTTTTTAGTCCCATCCTCAGACGTCCATTTTATTTCTAGTT
>CABZXL010000034.1 GCA_902529715.1 uncultured Pelagibacteraceae bacterium
GTGTAGCACCTAAACTATTTATCATAATTGCAATATTATCATCAGTAGTTAATTTAGAGTCGTCAATAATTCTTTTATATAAATCATCGACCAAATCATTCGCAGGTCTTAATTTTTCTCTTTTTATTCCTGGCTCCCCATGTATACCCATTCCTATTTCAATTTCATCATCACTAATTTCAAAAGTTGGTTTTCCAGCTTCAGGCAAAATACAAGGTGACACAGCAACACCGAGCGTTCTAATATTATTATTAACTTCAGTAGCTGTTTTAAAAACATCATCAAGAGATGCTCCAGTTTCTGCAATTGCGCCTGCAACTTTAAATACAAATATCATGCCAGCTATTCCTCTTCTTTTTTCTTTCTCAGCTTCGCTTGCACTTGCAATATCATCAGCAACAATTACTTTTTTTGTTTTAATTCCTTCTGCTTCAACCATCTCACAAGCCATTTCAAAATTCATTACATCACCACCATAATTACCAATAATGCACAAAACTCCATTGCCATTATCGGCATTTTTTATGGCTGAAACCATCTGTTCTACCGATGGAGATGCAAATACTGATCCAATAGCACAAGCATCTAAAAATCCTTTACCAATATAACCAGTAAAGACAGGCAAATGTCCTGATCCACCTCCAGTTACTATTCCTACTTTATTTGAAGCTTTATTTGCTCTCATTACGACTCTCTCATTATCTTTTGCTAAAGCATAAACATCTGGGTGAGATTTAATAAGTCCATCTATAGACTCTTCTACAAAATTGGCTGGATTATTGATTATTTTTTTCATAATTATTTTTATAATCCAATTTTAAAAAAGTATATAGTTGTTTTATGAAAAAAATTTTATGCCTACTATTTTTCAGTTTTATAATTAGTATTACCTCAAATTCTTCAGCCAAAACATTTTATACTGGAGATCAAGTTAAAGATTATTTTATTTATAATAATGATATCAAAATAAAACTTAACCCAGGTAATTGGATAGTAGTAAGAAATCAACAACGAGGTTATCCGAAACAAAAAATAGTAGGTATTGGAAGAGTTGAAAATAACGAAATAGTTGAAGTGATAGAAGTCTATGAAGGTTTACTTGCTGGCTATTATATTAAATATATTGAACCAGTATTAATAGAATTTATGTTTAAAGATAAACATGATGGCTGCTATGAAAGATCAGAATATTATTTATTAAAATTATATCGTAAAGGTAGTACTTTTAATTGTATGAGAATAAGACACATCGATGTTAATAAAGTACTTAATTATCCTGATAGTCCAGATGGCAAAGCTGCTGCATCAGCTTATAATTTTTGGATTAAATCAAATTCATTAACCTATCCAAAAGTTATGCTTTCATCTTATCATACATATTTTTCAAGAATGGCAGGAGCTAAATGGTACGAAGTAAGTTATTCTATTCACCCTAAATTACTTAATGCTCCAGAATCAAATTTTTTTACTGAAGAAACATCCGAATATCACAAAAGTAATATTTCTAAATTTCCTGAGCACGAAGAGACAATGAAAAAATGGATTTCAATTAGCTCCAGATTTCACAAAAATTTTGAAAATATGAGTAATGCAAAAAGTCATCATAAACTTGAATTAAGTAAATATTTTATCGAAACAGAAATAGAAGCTAAGTCTGATGATTCAATAACAGATCAATTAAAGCAATTGAATGAATTATTTAAATCTGGAGCATTAACCGAAGAAGAATTCGAAAAAGCTAAAAAAAAAATTCTAAACTAAATGATAAAATCATTTAAAGTAGAAATACCTAAAGAAGATCTTCAAAATATATATTCAAAGGTGAAAAACTATCAGTGGCATGAAATGCCCGATGATGGTGGATGGGATTATGGAACAAATTTAGATTATATGAAGGAATTTTCAAAATATTGGATTGAAAAGTATGATTGGAAAAAAACAGAAGAACAAATAAATAAATTTAATAATTTTAAATCTAATATAGAAGGAATTGATATTCATTTTATTCACGAAAAAGGAAGTGGGTCTAATCCAAAACCATTATTGTTAAATCATGGTTGGCCTGGATCTATAGTAGAATTCTTACATATTATTGATCAATTAGCTCATCCTGAAAAATATGGAGGAAAAGAAGAAGAAAGTTTTGATGTTGTTGTTCCATCCTTGCCAGGTTATGGATTTTCAGGGCGTCCTTCTAGACCAATTGGCCCAAGAAAAATGGCAGCAATATTTAATTCACTAATGACAAACACTTTAGGATATAAAAAATATATTTCACAAGGAGGTGATTTTGGAGGAACAATATGTACTTGGCTAGCTTATGATTTTCCAAAAAATTTATTAGGAATTCATATTAATATTTTAATTACCAGACATCCAGATGGGCCGCAAACACCAGAAGAAAAAGAATGGCAAGAAAGATTTAAAAAAGAACAAAGGATAGAAGATGGCTATAGGACACAACAAGCTACAAAACCACAAACATTAAGTTATGCAATGATGGATAGTCCAGTAGGTGTTGCTGCTTGGATAATTGAAAAAATGCGCGGTTGGTCAGACATAAAAGACGGAGACATTGAAAGTGTTTATTCAAAAGATATTTTATTATCAAACATCATGGTTTATTTAGTAACTAAAACATTTAATACTGCATCTTGGATTTATTATGGAAGAAGAGAGGAGGGAGGAAGATTTCTGCCAAAAGATCATCTTCCTTTGGAAGTTCCAACTGCAATTGCAAAATTTCCAAAAGAATATTTAGAATGGGCTCCTAAATCTTACGTAGAAAGAATATATAATGTACAACAATGGACAGAGATGACCGCAGGGGGTCATTTTGCAGCTTTAGAGCAGCCAGATTTATTAATTAGAGATATAAGAAAATTTGGAAAGACTTTATGATTTTGGAAGAATTTATAAAAAAATCACCAAAAGCTGAATTGCATTTACATATTGAAGGAACATTGGAACCTGAACTCATGTTTTCTTTAGCAAAAAGAAATAACATTAAGATCCCTTTTAAAAACGTAAATGATGTTAAAAAAGCATATAATTTTAGTAATTTAGATTCTTTTTTAAAAATATATTATGAAGGTGCCAAAGTATTAATTAAAGAACAAGATTTTTTTGATCTCACATGGGCTTACATATTAAAATGTAGAGAAGATAACATAGTACACACTGAGATTTTCTTTGATCCACAAACTCATACAGATAGAGGAATTGAATTTGATACTATTATAAATGGAGTTTTTAATGCCTTAAAAAAAGGTGAAAAAGAATTTGGTTTGACTTTTAAAATAATAATGTGTTTTTTAAGACATTTAAACGAAGATGAATGCTTTAAAATTTTAGATAAAGCTCTGGCACATAAAGATAAAATTTTTGGTGTTGGATTAGATTCATCAGAGACAGGCAATCCTCCTAAAAAATTTAAAAATTTATTTAAAAAAGCTTTAGAAAATGAATTTATAACAGTCGCTCATGCAGGAGAAGAAGGGCCACCAGAATATATTTGGGAAGCCTTAAATTTTTTAAATGTTCACCGAATTGACCATGGAGTTCAATGTCTTAAGGATGAAAAATTGGTTAGAATGTTGTCAGAAAGTCAAATTCCTTTAACAGTATGTCCACTTTCAAATATAAAATTAAAAGTATTCAATAAACTAGAAGAACATAACTTAAAAAAAATGTTAGACAAAAAATTAATGGTTATGGTGAATTCAGATGATCCTGCTTATTTTGGCGGTTATTTAAATAAAAACCTAACTGAAACACAAGCAGCTTTGAATCTTTCTTATGAACAGGTAAAAACACTACTTATTAATTCGTTTAAATCCTCCTTTTTAAAAGATGCAGAAAAGAAAAAATGGATTTCTAAAATCTAAAATGATATTAAAAAAAATTGAAAATATTTAAATGCAAAAAATAATTTTTATTACAATATCTTTACTAATCATTGGTTATGTAATTTATATGGGAGTTACAGCAGTGATTAGAGGAAAAAAATATAAAGAAGAAAATCAAAAAGAAGAAAATAAGGACGAAAATAAATGAATTTAAGTACAATAGTAATAATAATTTATGCGATTGGCATTGTTATAGGCGCTTTATTTCTTGATTTATGGGGTGCCGAAACATCTTTATCCAAGGCTATGGCTGGAGTTCTATGGACTGTATTATTTTTAATTTGTCTATTTTATTTTGAAAAAAAAGATGAACAAAATAGAGAGTAGTGAAAAAAATATTATTTAAAATTAATTTTATAGTTTGCCTAATTTTTCTTTTTTCGTACTCTACAACGATGGCAAATGAAGAAGCAAGTTATAATGTAATACAAAAAAACGATATTTATGAAATTCGTTATTATTCAGACAGACTAATCGTTCAGGTACCAAACGAGGGGGATAATAATAGTTTTCGAAAACTTTTTAAATATATTTCTGGAGAAAATAAAAATTCTGAAAAAATAGCAATGACAATTCCAGTCACACAAACAAAAAAAGATGATCAAATGTTCATGCAGTTCTATCTTCCTTCCAAATTTAATAGAGAAACTACTCCTTTACCTAATAACCCAGAACTTGAAATTACAACAATCCCAGAAGGATATTTTGCTGTAATAAAATTTTCGGGAAGATCTTCAGATAAAAATTTTGACAAACATAATAAAATTCTTAAACAAAAACTTCTAGAAGATAATATTTCAATAAAAGGATTTGCTATAAGGGCAACTTATAATAGCCCATTTACACTTCCTCCTCTTAGAAGAAATGAATCAATGTTTAGTATTGATTGGAAAAAATAAAATTTAATTTAAGTTTTTTAACTCTT
>CABZXL010000035.1 GCA_902529715.1 uncultured Pelagibacteraceae bacterium
CTTTGAAAGTTTTCTAAAATTAAAGCATTTTCTACTTGCTTATTTTTAATATCATCTTCACTATCTTCACCATTAATTTGAATTAAATTTTTTGGTTTTTGATCTATTTTTAAATAAATTATTTTATTAGCAAATTTTTGATATTTTCTTATATCAAAGTTAAAATCTTTTTTTTCACCACTATGAGTAAAATTGCTTTCGACTATAACAAATTTATCTATATAGGGATTTAGCTCATTTAATCTCACATCTAGAACTAGATCTTCGTTAAAATACATAAAACAGTCGATTATTTTCATTTTTTTATAAAATTGTTATGTTGATAATTACTAAAACAAATTATAATTACATTTAATTATGTCAATTTTATTTAGCAATCCTCCTTGGTGGGAAGGTAAGGAAAGTAGAGGATTTTTAAGAAAAAAAAGGTGGAGAAGAGGTGTTAGGGCTGGATCAAGATGGCCTTTTACTTATTTAGGTAGATGTACACCTGATAATGCAAGAGCGCATGATTATATCCCTTATCCATTTTTTTTAGGCTATGCCACTACCTACGCAGCAAATAAAATAGGAAATGATAAAGTTTTTTTCAGAGATAGCATAGCTTTATCTGAGTCTTATAATAGTTTTTATAAGTACCTAGATTCTATACACAATAAAATTGAATATTTTCTTATAGAAAGTGCAACTCCATCTTGGGATCATGATTACAATCTTATTAAAGAAATTAAAAAAAAATATCCAAATTTAAAAATAGTTGTAGCCGGACCTATATCAACATCTGATGAAAAATGGGATAGTGATATTATTCATGCAATTCTCAAAGGAGAGTATGAAAAAAATATTATTAAAGTTTTAGAAGGACAAACTGGTTTGATAAATCATGATCTTTTAACAAAAGATGAAATGAATGATGCACCAATTCCTTACTATGACAATATGATTTATGATAAATATTTTGATGGAAATCCAATACCCATGAACGTACTTTATCCTCAAGCTCACATTTGGAGCAGTAGAGGATGTCCATTTAAATGTATTTTTTGTGTATGGCCTGCAGCAATGACTGGAAACGATCCAACTGGTGATGGAAAAAGAAACGTAAGACAATACACTCCAGATTATATTGATAATCTATTAACAGAATTAACTGGCAGATATAAATTCAAAGCAATTTATTTTGATGATGATACATTTAATATTGGTAATAGACATACTGAAAATATGAGTGCACTCATGGGTAAATTTAATATACCTTGGTTTGCAATGTGTAGAGCCGACACATCTAAAAAAGAAACTTGGAAAAAAATGGCGGATAATGGTTGCAAGGGAGTTAAAATAGGAGTTGAATCTGGAAGTCAAGTTGTTGTAGATAAAATAGTAAACAAACATTTAGACTTGAAATATGTTTCTGAAATAGTTTCATATATTAGATCATTAGATATGTCGGTTCATGGAACTTTCACTTATGGACTGCCAGGTGAGACCAAGGAAGACATGATACAAACAAAAAGATTTATTAATTCGACAAAATTTAGCACAGTACAAGAGTCAGGTACTGCCGAAATAGAAGGCACACCACTTCACACACTAATTAATGCTGAAAAACTAACAACTTATCCGTCAGCTGTTGCGGATGAAAATTATGATAGACAAAAGGATGGTGGAAAAAAATGGCAAAGTCTTGTGAAAGACTTGCAAAATAATTAAACTAAAAGTGAGTTATAAGGTTTCTATTTATATTCCTGCATTCAATGCTGAAAAAACTATAGAATACTCAATAAAATCCATTCAAAACCAAAGTCTATCTTTTGATGAAATAGTCGTTATTGATGATCATTCAACTGATAGTACAAATGAAATTGTCAAAAATTTTAGTGAAATTAAATTAATTACAAATTCGGAAAATATGGGCTTAGGTTTTAATAGAAATTTAGCCATAAAAAATTGTAATAATGAAATAGTCGCTGCAATAGATGCTGATGTAGTTTTAGATAAGTTTTGGTTAGAAAATATATTAAAAACTTTTGAAAAGAATAAAATTACTATGTCAGGTGGAAAAATGATTGAAAAAAATGTTGATAATAAATTTAATTCATGGAGATCAAAATATTACACTCAAAATTGGGGGGACAAAAATATTTTAAATCCACCTTTTTTATATGGATGCAACACAATTCAAAATAAATTTATATGGAATAAAATTAACGGATATGATGATAAAATGCTAACAAATGGTGAAGATGTTGATTACTCAAAAAAAATTAAACTACATAATAATTTTGAATTACATTACTGCTCAAACGCAATTTGTCATCATCTTCAAGACGATAATTTAGAGTCACTATCAAATCGTGTTTGGAGGTATCACTCTTTTGGATACAAAATAAAAAAGCCTTCTTTTTATCGTTTTATAAAACTATCTTTAAAACAATTTAAATTTTTATTTCAAAGAATTTTAGAAAATCTATTCAAATTTAATTTCTATTTTATTTTTATTAGCTTTAAAATTTTCTTAAAATTTATATCATTAGAATTTAAAAACTATTTAAGTAACAAAAAATGAAAAAATTTGTTATAAAATATATATATATGTATATTTTAAATAAAAAAAATAAATATTCTTAATGTCTGTAGTTTTAATCACTGGTTCAACAGGTCTTGTAGGTTCAGAAGCTGTAAATTTTTTTTGTAGAAAAGGATTTGATGTAATTGGTATTGACAATAATCTAAGAAAATTTTTTTTTGGAAAAGATGGTTCAACTATATGGGTTAAAAATAAACTTCTTAAATCAAACAAAAATTTTAAAAATTACAGTATAGATATTAGAAATTTTAATAGTTTGAAAAAAATATATAAAAAGTATTCAAGAAATATTAGTTTGATAATTCATTGTGCGGCGCAACCATCGCATGATTATGGAAAAAATTATCCTGTAATAGACTTTAGTGTTAATGCTACTGGTACTTTAAATTTACTTGAACTTACAAAAAAATATTGTCCCAACGCTCCATTTATTTTTATGTCTACAAATAAAGTTTATGGCGATAATCCAAATAAACTAAAAATAATAGAAAAAAAAACTAGATGGGAATTAAATAAAAGTAATAAACTTTTTAGAGGTATTACTGAACAATTTTCAATTGATGAGTGTACACATAGTTTTTTTGGAGTTTCAAAAACTTACGCAGATTTAATTGTTCAAGAATACGGCAAAAATGTTGGTTTAAAAACTGTATGTTTTAGAGGAGGATGTATTACCGGACCCAACCATAGTGGTGCAAAATTACATGGCTTTTTATCCTATTTAGTTAAATTATCTTTAACCAAAAAAAAATACTCATTAATTGGATATAAAGGTAAGCAAGTTAGAGATAATTTGCATAGCGAAGATTTGGTAAATTGTTTTTGGGAATTTTATAAAAAGCCAAGAAAAGGTGAGGTTTATAATATGGGCGGTGGAAGATTTTCAAATTGTTCAATAATAGAAGCACTAAATTTAGTTGAAGATGTAGCAAATATTAAAATAAAAAGAGAAATTATAAGGAAGCCACGTGTAGGAGATCATATTTGGTATATTTCAAATTTATCAAAATTTAAAAAACATTATCCAAATTGGAAACAAAAATATAATACAAAAAAAATAATTGAGGAATTAATTGAGTATCAAAAATAAGAAAATTCACTTAGTTGTAAAAAATATATTCAGTAAACATAAACTAAGCAATAATCATGCAAAAATCTGTGCTGATGCAATAATAAATGCTGAACTGGTAGGTGCACATTCACACGGTCTTTCTAGACTTAAAATGTACTGTGATAGAATAAAAAAAAAAGTTATTAACCCAAAACCTAAAATTAAAGTAAGAAAACTTTCTCAATCAATTACTCACATAGATGCTAATAATAGTATTGGTTTTGTTGCTGCTGATTTAGCAGTTAAAACTGCTATCAAAAATGCAAAAAAAACAGGAATAGCGTTAGTTGCTGTTAAAAATAGCGGACACTATGGATTATCTGGATATTATGTTGAGCAAGCTGTTAAAAAAAATTTAATCGCAATGTGTTTTACCAATGCACCTCCGGCAATAGCACCTCATGGAGCTATAAAACCATTATTTGGAACTAATCCAATTTGTTTTGGAACGCCCACATCTTC
>CABZXL010000036.1 GCA_902529715.1 uncultured Pelagibacteraceae bacterium
TACGAAAGTTGTTGAAAAATTTATAAATGGTTTTTGAATAAAAAAAATAATTATAAATAAATGGAATAAAAAACCTCCTAGGGCTTGATACATATTGCTAACTGATAAAGGTAAATTATTACTTATCTTTTTTTGCCATAGTGTTGCAGAAGTAACTGCAATCAAAGAAATAATTACAGCAACAACTCCTAAAGTTGGTAAAGATTTACCTATATCAAAACCAATAACCAAACTTGCTCCAATAAATCCTAAAAGAACTCCAAGCCATTTATTCCATGTAATTTTTTCGTTTAAAATAGGGCCAGCCAAAGCATTTGTTAATACAGGTTGAAGTGTAACTATTAAAGCAGCGATTCCTGTGGGAAGACCAATAGAAATTGAATAAAAAACACCACCAAGATAAAAGCCATGAAAAAGTATTCCTGTAGAAATTGATGGTAAAATATTTGTTGAATGAACTAAAATTTTTTGCTTCGAATATAATGAAAAAAAATAAAACCCTATTGCAACTATTAAAAATCTAAAACTTAAAGCCGCAAAAGGATCACTGTAATCAACTATTGGTTTTGTTGTTATAAAAGCCGAGGACCAAAGTAAAATAAATATTAAAGGAAGAAATTTTATCACTAGTTAATAAAATTACTTTTGATATTTTTCTTTCCACTCAGCATAAGGCATTCCATATACATGTTCTCTTGCATCGGGATCTGATATTGAAATACCTTTTTTTTCTGCTTCTTCCTTGTACCATTTAGATAAGCAATTTCTGCAAAATCCAGCTAAATTCATTAAATCTAAATTTTGTACATCTTTTCTTTCTCTAAGATGTTCAATTAATCTTTCGAATGCAGCTGATTGTAATTCCTTTTTTGTATTATCATCCATAATTATTTGTGTTAAAGTTTTATTGTATTAATGAAACTTTCTGGATCATATCAAATAAAATTAGAAAAACAAAAAGTTTGGGAAGCATTAAATAATCCTGAAATTTTGCAAAAAACGATACCAGGCTGTGAAGAGTTTATAAAAAAATCTGAAACAGAGTTTACTGCAACAGCGACTAACAAAATTGGTCCATTTAATGCAAGTTTTACAGGCGATATTGAGCTTAAAGATTTAAATCCTCCCCATAGTTACAAAATTACTGGTTCAGGAAACTCCCCAGTAGGTTTTGCAAATGGAGAAGCCACAGTTAGTTTAGAGGATGAAGATAATGGCACTAAACTTTCTTATACAGTTGAAGCAAATGTTGGTGGAAAAATTGCACAAGTTGGCTCACGTTTAATTGATATGACTGCAAAAAAAATGGCTGATATTTTTTTTGGAAAATTTTCTGAATTAGTTTCAAGTGATCAAGATGATAAAAAGACTATAGAAGAAAATTCAGAAAAAATTGAAGTTCCTAGTGAAAAAAAATCAAAAAACAAAACATTAATTTATATATCTATTGCAATATTAGCAGTTACCGCGGTTTATTTAATTATTTGAATCGCGTAATACTAGAATCTTTATTTTTTTTAAAGTTGAGTGTGACAATATTGTATGTTTAACTGAAGCTAATTATTAAGGAGCGGAACCTTATGAAGAAGATTGCTTTAGAAGTTAATGGCAAGAAAGTTACGAAAGAGATTTCAGATCATACGACATTATCAGGTTTATTAAGAGATATATTAAATTTAACTGGAACACATATCGGATGCGATACAAGCCAATGTGGAGCATGTGTAGTTCATGTTGATGGAAAATCTATTAAAAGCTGTACAGCATTAGCAGCAGATCTTGATGGTTCAAAAGTTACAACAATTGAAGGCTTAGCTTCAAATGGAAAACTACACCCAATGCAAGAAGCATTTAAAAAAATGCATGGATTACAGTGTGGATTTTGCACACCAGGCATGGTCATGAGTGCAGTTGATCTTTTAAAAAATAAAAAAAACCCAAGCGATCAAGAAATAAGAGATTGGTTGGAAGGTAATATCTGTAGATGTACAGGGTACCACAACATTGTTGCAGCCGTTAAAGAAGCTGCTTCAAAAATGTAGGAGTTAAAATGGCAAGTTTAGTAGGATCGAGAGTTGAAAGAAAAGAAGACAAAAGATTTTTGACAGGTAAGGGCAGATATACTTCTGATATTAATATTGCCAACCAGACATATGCTATATTTATTAGATCACCACACGCAAGAGCAAAAATAAAAAAAATTGATACATCTAAAGCTCTTAAATCTTCAGGAGTGGTAGATATTTTAACAGGAGAACATATTGCGCAAGACAAAATTGGAGGTTTGATAGCTGGATGGGCCATTAGAAGTGAAGATGGTTCAGAGATGAAATGTCCTGCAAATCCACCATTAGCAAAAGATAGTGTAAATTTTGTTGGAGATCCCGTAGCTGTAGTTTTTGCTGAAACTTTGGATGAGGCTAGAGCGGCAGCTGAATTAGTAAAAGTTGATTACAAAGTTTTAAAGGCAGTTTCTAATTTAGGCGAAGCAATGAACAGTGAAGCAATACATGATGGTATAGATAAAAATCTTTGTTATGACTGGCTCCTTGGTGACAGACAAAAAACTAAAGAAGCATTTGATAAAGCAGATAAGATAATAAAATTAGATATTGTAAATAATAGACTTATTCCAAATGCAATGGAGCCAAGAGCTTGTGTAATAGATTATAACACAGCTTCAGAAGAAATAACTTGTTACACTACAAGCCAAAATCCACATTTATCAAGATTGATTATGTCTGCTTTTGGAGGTGTTGCTCCTGAAAACAAATTAAGAGTTGTTGCACCAGATGTAGGTGGGGGATTTGGATCAAAAATTAATCTTTATAACGAAGAAATAGTTTGTAGCTGGGCTTCAAAAAAAATAGAGAGACCTATTAAATGGGTAGCTGAAAGAACAGAGTCTTTTTTAACAGATACTCACGGAAGAGATCATATTACTCATGCAGAACTAGCAGTTACTAATGATGGAAAATTTTTAGGATTTAAAAATGAAACAATTGCAAATCTTGGTGCTTATGCAAGAGTGTTTGGAACTGTAACTCCAACATATTTATTTGGACCATGCGCAACAGGTGTTTATATAATGCCCGCTGCATATTCTAATGTTAAAGCAGTATATACAAATACTGCACCAGTAGATGCTTATAGAGGAGCAGGGAGACCAGAAGCTACTTATACTATTGAAAGAATTGTAGATAAGGCTGCAATGGAATTAGGCATGGATCCAATTGAAATAAGAATGAAAAACTTCCCTACAGAATTTCCATTTAAACAAACATTAGTTCACCAGATAGATTCAGGTGATTATGTTGCTGGATTAAACAAAGCAAAAGAAATGGCAGATTATGATGGTTTTGCTGCTAGAAAAAAAGAATCTGAATCAAAAGGTAAACTTAGAGGTATAGGAGTTACTTCTTATTTTGAAGCATGTGGTATTGCACCATCGCCAGTTGTGATGATGTTAGGTTGCGGAGTAGGTTTATGGGAGTCTGCTGAAGTAAGATTTAATCCAACAGGACAAGTTACAGTTTATACCGGTTCTCATAGTCATGGACAAAGTCACCAAACTACATTTGCACAAATTGCAGCTGATGAATTAGGTGTTCCAATTGAAAATATTGATGTTGTTCATGGTGATACTGACAAAGGTACATTTGGCATGGGAACATATGGTTCAAGATCTTTAACTGTCGGAGGAATAGCAATAGTTAATGCATGCAAAAAAATAGTTAATAAAGGAAAAAGAATTGCTGCCAAAATGCTTGAAGCAAGTCCTGATGAAGTTGATTTTAAAAATGGAGAATTTGTTGTTGCAAAATCAAATAAAAAGAAAACAATTGGAGAAGTTGCTTTTGCAAGCTATCTACCCGGAGTAAGAGACGAAGTTAAATCACCTTTACCAGAAGGAGATGAACCAGGATTGATAGAATCTTCTTTTTTTGATCCAGCTAATTTCTCTTTTCCGGCAGGATCACACATTTG
>CABZXL010000037.1 GCA_902529715.1 uncultured Pelagibacteraceae bacterium
GAGATAATAGAACAAATTTCAGATGAATTAAAAACTTTAGATATACCTTTTGGTTTTAAAGCAAACTTATGGGCTGTGGAAGAGCCCTTGCCTGTTCATAGATTTAATACAGCTGAGCACAATGAAGTTGGAAAAAATCCAAATATTACTTTAGGAAAAAGGGATGAAATTACTGGTAAAGTTTTTGGTGAATTTGCAGAAAAAATTAGTAAAAAAGGAGCAACAATTTTAGGTGGTTGTTGTGAAACAGACTCATCTCACATCAAGGAATTATCTAAACTGAAGTAACTTTAACTTTGTTTGATCTTTTTACTAAGTAAATTCCTAAAATAACTAGAAGTAATGAAACTAAAACTTTAGAAGTTATAAGTTCATTTAAAAATATATATCCAAGAATAACTCCAAATATGGGAATTAAATACGCAACTTGAGATTGGAAAACTAAACCATTATTTTTCAAAATACTAAATCTCAATAACCACGCAATTCCAGTCGGAAAAACTCCAAGATATAATAATGCAATCATAGAATCTAGACTTGGAGATAGATTCCAAGGTTGCTCAAAAAACATCGAGATTGGAAATACAATTATTGATCCCCAAATTAAAATTGATGCTGTGACATTTTCATTTTTCTTTTTACTTATTTTTAAAGTTAAAATTCCTCCGATAACATAACATGTGGAGCCTAACAAAATTGCGAGAGCATAAAGTATGTTTTCCGCATTAATTAATACTTTATCTGAAAATAAAAAAACTATTCCTGAAAATCCAATTAATATTCCAACACTTTTAAACCAATTAAATTTTTCGTTTTCTGTAAAAAAATGAGCGAGAATAGTTGCGCTTAGGGGTGTAGTTGCCATAAGAATTGCAGCAAGATTACTTTGTACTTTTTGAACGCCATAAGCGATTAAAAAAAATGGTATTACTAGATTTATGAATCCAATTGATGCAAACCATAGCCAGTCTTTTGAAAATGCTTCAATCTTTATTCTTTTTATTAAACATAAAAGCACAACCGGTATAGCTCCAAGAAAAATTCTAAAAAATGCAATTGTTATAGGTCCAAAGGAATAGGTTGCAATTTTAATATTAAAAAATGCCGACGCCCAAATTAAAGATAATGTTCCAAGCAGTAAATAATCTAATGGTTTTGGATTATTCATTCAGATATATCTTTGACTGATCCATTTGTAATTTTGCAAAGATTATCAAAATTAATTTTGAAAATACTATAGGGATGACCTGCGGCAGCAAATAAATTTGTAAATCTTGCTAATGACTCGTCTATATAAATATCAACTTTATTTAAGTGACCTACAGGAGAAACTCCTCCAATTGTAAACCCTGTTATTTCTTTTACTTGATCAGCATTTGCCATACTTACATCTTTTTCATTTAACAATTTTTTTATTTTATTTAAGGAACACCTCTTATCACCAGCAACTAAACATAACAAGAATGAGCTTTGTCTTCTAAGTAATAAGCTTTTTACGATAGAACCAATTTCGGTTTTTAAACTTTCTGCAGCATCTTTTGCTGTTCTAGCAGTTGTATCTAAGTTTTGGACTTTTATTGATTGATCAAATTCACTCAAAACTTTCAATACCCTCTTTACCGATTCTTTATTTAATAAATCTTCCATTCAACTAATAATTGTAACAATTTGTGAATTGATAATTTCATATTAATAACCATTTATCCATGTAAGAAATGCATAGGTGATATCTTATTATATTATCTTCTTATTACCGCATTTTTTGATATTAAGATCATATTAATTAAGGAAATTATGAGCTCAAATAAAGTATTAAGATTTATGAAAGACAAAGAGATTGAATTTGTCGACTTAAGATTTACTGATCCTAGAGGTAAGTTGCAACATTTGACCATGGACTCAACAATTGTTGATGATGAAATGCTTAACGAAGGAGTATTTTTTGACGGATCATCAATAGCTGGATGGAAAGCTATTAACGAGTCAGACATGATTTTAAAACCTGATTTAAGCAGACAAGTAATTGATCCTTATACTTCACATAATACACTGATTATATTTTGCGATATCTTAGATGCAGTCAAAAAAACTTCATACGAAAGAGATCCAAGAGGAATTGCGAAAAAAGCTGAGGCATATTTAAAAAAATCTGGTGTTGGTGATAAAGCATATTTTGGCCCTGAACCAGAATTTTTTGTTTTTGATGATGTAAAAATAAAAAATGAAATGAATGAAATAGGATTTAAGATTGACAGTTCAGAAGGACCTTACAACTCTGGAAAAAATTATGAAAATGGAAATATGGGACATAGACCAGGAGTGAAAGGTGGATATTTTCCAGTACCTCCAGTTGATAGTGCTCAAGATATGAGAGGTGAATACTTAAAAGGATTAAGAGAAGTTGGTATCACAGTTGAAAAGCACCATCATGAAGTTGCCCCGAGCCAACATGAGCTTGGAATGTTATATAATACTTTAGTAACTCAAGCTGATAACGTTCAGCTTTATAAATATGTAGTACAAATGGTCTCTCATTCTTTTGGTAAGACTGCAACTTTTATGCCAAAACCAGTAAAGGGAGACAATGGTTCAGGAATGCATACTCATCAATCAATTTGGAAAGGTAAAACTCCAATATTTTCTGGAGATAAATACGCAGGTTTGTCTCAAACTGCACTTCACTACATTGGTGGAATCCTAAAACATGCTAAAGCAATTAATGCTTTTTCGAATGCAACAACAAATAGTTATAAAAGATTAATTCCAGGTTTTGAAGCTCCAGTTTTATTAGCCTACTCTGCAAGAAACAGATCTGCTTCATGTAGAATTCCGATTACACTTAGTAAAAAAGGTGCAAGATGTGAAATAAGATTTCCTGATGCTGCAGGAAACCCTTACTTAACCTTTTCAGCTATGCTAATGGCAGGGTTAGATGGTATAAAAAATAAAATTAATCCGGGTAAACCTCTTGATGAAGATTTATACGCTTTACCTGAAGATAAAGTAAAAAATATACCAACAGTATGTGGATCATTAAGAGAAGCAATGGAAAGTTTAGATAGAGACAGAGGCTTTTTAAAACAAGGTGGTGTATTTTCTGATGACCAAATTGATGCGTTTATTGCATTAAAATTTGAGGAAATTTACAACCTTGAACATACTCCACACCCTATGGAGTTTGAAATGTATTACAGCTCTTAAATTATTTTTTACTTTTTAATATTTTATCGTCAGCAATTTTATTCTTATTAACACCCTTTTTTATAGTGTATTCTAAAGTTCCGTGAGCCCCAGCTTCAACTGCTTTACGTTGAGTTCTGAATAGCTCTTTTTCTTTTTTGCTTTCTGCTAATTTGTTAGCATGTTTTTCTAAATGTTTAGTGTCTCTCATCAACAACTATTATATCTTAAATGATTCTCCACATCCACATCTTTCAGTTTCGTTCGGATTTTTAAAGACAAAAGATGAGGAAAATTCTTCTTTTTTATAGTCCATTTCGGTTCCTAAAAGATACATTATAGCGCCTGGATCTACAAAGAGTTTTACTCCTTTTTCCTCAATTATTTCATCATTTGGATTAATTTCCTTTGTGTATTCCATTACATAAGACATGCCTGCACAACCACCAGATTTAACACCAACTCTTACTCCAACAGCATTTCTTTCTGCTTTTGACATAATTTCTTTTATTCTTTGTGCAGCATTATCACTTAATTTAATTATTTGTTTCATCATAAATTTAATTCTAATTTTGCAGATTCTGACATCATTGATTTATCCCATGGTGGTTCCCAAACTAGCTTTAAATCAACATCCTGCACTTCTTTTATTTCTTTAA
>CABZXL010000038.1 GCA_902529715.1 uncultured Pelagibacteraceae bacterium
AAATGATAAAAAAATAAAAATAGATGTCGAAGATATTAAAAATTACGAAGGAACTATTTTCTTAAAAATAGACATCACAAATATTATTAATGAAAATTGTATAAGAAATAAAATAAGTAATAATTTTTATAATATTTTCCCTTTGTTTTATGAATCAATCTATAAATTAAAAAGTAATGAGAAAACTACTCTTGGTACTAGTGAGGCAGTAAATCCTTTAATTTATGGAGAAACATCAATTAGCAATATAGTAAAAAGGTTTCCGGTAAAATATTTTTTTAAACCCATTTTGTATTTAAGTGTGATTTTTATGATTTTTTATTGGCTATATTATAACAGAATTCTAAAAGAATTTAATCAAGCAAAAAATAATTATTACTTTTTTACATTTGGTATTCTTTCCGCTTTATTTTTATTACTACATGTTTTTTTTCTTGGTTGGACGTTTGAGAGTGAAATATTAACAAAAATTAGAAGAGTTCTTGTTGTTTTTTTTATATTATTTGAAGTGTTAGCTCAAACGTTTCTTCTAAGAAAAATTTTTGCGATAAAAAATAAAATTAATAGTTATGTTAATTTAATTATAGTTTACCTAAAGCTAATATTTGTTTTAGTAGTTTGCTTTTCTACAATGATAATTTTAACAATATTAATTTTTTATAATCTGGATGCAAAGTTTGATTATGTATTAGAATGGAATTATTTTTTATTACTATTATTATTTTATTTTTTATCCTTTTTAATGTGGAAAAGAAAAAATTAATTTTTTGTTATCCATCCACCTCCTAAAACTTTATAACCATTTTTATTTTTAGAATAAAACACACATGCTTGGCCGGGGGATATTCCATATTCATCTTCAGACAAATCTACAAAAGCTATATTTTTATCTAATTCTATAGTTGATTTTATTAATTTTCCAGTTGATCTAACTTTAACTAATATTTCTTCACTTAATTCATCTAAGTCACACAAAAAGTTTAAATTTTTTAACTTTATTTTTTTTTTAACTAGATCTTTCTTTTGTCCAACAATAATTTCATTTTTTTCAGAATTTATTTCAACTACATAAAGAGCTTCTTTATTTGAAACTTTGATTCCACGTCTTTGCCCAATTGTAAAATTTATAATACCTTCGTGAACTCCAATAACTTTACCTGCTAGGTTTTTAATATTTCCTTTTTTATAAGAATCAGGTCTATATTTTTTTATAACTGACGAGTAATCTCCGCTTGGAACAAAACATATATCTTGACTATCAGGTTTTTCTGCTACATTTAAGCCAAGCTTCTTTGCAATTTCTCTTGTTTCATTTTTTAACATTCCACCAAGAGGAAACCTTAGGTAATTTAATTGTTCTCTAGTTGTATTAAATAAAAAATAACTTTGGTCTCTATTTTCATCTATGGCTTTGTACATATTTGTTTCATTATCAGTCGTTATACTTTTTACATAGTGACCAGTAATTAATGCATCAGCATTTAAATTTTTTGATTCTTTAAATAGATCTTTAAATTTTACAGTTTGATTGCATTGGACACATGGAATTGGTGTTTCGCCATTCAAATAACTTTCTACAAAATTATCTATAACTCCTGATTTAAATTTATTTTGGTAATATAAAATTTTATGCTCAATCCCCAATCTTTCAGACACTCTCTTTGCATCTAAAATGTCTTGTCCAGCGCAGCATTGTTTTGATTTTGAAATTTCTTTAGTATCATCATATAATTTTAATGTGATACCAATAACATTGTAGCCCTGGTTTTTCATAATTCCAGCTACTGTTGATGAATCGACACCTCCTGACATAGCAACAACTACTGTTGTATCTTTAGGATCTTTATTTAAACCAATTGAATTTTTTTTATTACTCATTGATGGTATTTATACTGATTTCTATTATAAGGTACATAAAATGATTTTAGAATTTGAACCAGGGGACAAAGTAATTAACCCATTAAATAAAGAGTGGGGAATTGGGCAAGTACAATCAATAATTAATAATAAAATTACTGTTAATTTTCAAAATGTAGGAAAAAAAGTAATTAATTCAGAAAATATTGAATTAGAAAAATATGATTGAAGAAAGAAAAAAAGAAATTACAGAAAATTTAATATCCTCATTTCTTGAGGCTGGAAATATTTCTCTTGAGCTAAGAAAAAAAGGTTTAAAAAAAGAAATTAAAAAAGATAATACGCCAGTTACTAATGGTGATATTGAAGTTAATAAATTAATAATTAATAAAATTGAAAAAATAACCCCCGATATACAAATTGTTTCAGAAGAATCTTCTAAAAATAAATCAAATGAAAATTTAAAAACTTTTTGGTTGATAGATCCTATAGATGGCACATATGATTACATAAATAATAGAGATGAGTTTACAATTAATGCTGGACTAATAATAAATAACAGACCCGAGGTTGGAATTATTTATGCTCCAGCAAAAAAAAGACTTTTTTACGCTTACCATGAAGGTAGATGCTTTGAATTAGTTGATAACAATGAAAAAAAATTAAACTGCTATAAGCTGACAAAAAAAGGAGAGGTTAAAGCTGTATCTTACTCAAACGAATTAAAACCAATCATTGAAGATTGGCATAAGAAATTTAATGTCACTGAATATATTAAGATGAAAAGTTCATTTAAATTTTGCGTTATTGCTACGGGTGAATATGATCTATATGTAGCCGAACCTAGAGCTTGCGAATGGGATATTGCAGCTGGACATGCTATACTTAAAAATGCTGGTGGTATAATTACAGATTTTGAAGGTAAGGAAATTTTATATGGAAAAAAAGATTTCAAAAACCCAAGTTTAATTTTAAAAAGAACTTCATTGCTTTAATGAGTGAACAATTAAGAATAATACTAATAATTATTGTTTCAGTATCAATTTTTGGTCTTTTAGTTTTTGTTTTTGTAAAAAATTACATTAAAAATAAAATTAATTATTATCTCAATGAAAAAAATAAAAAAAAATTAAAGTAGATTTATTATTTTTAAATATTCATTTTTTTCTAAATCCATAACTCTTTTTGAAGTTTCAAAATCAAAACCTGACCTAGCTAATATTCCTATATCTTTTTTAAAAAACAAAGGTCTATTATTTTCATCTCTAGCTGGGCCTATTCTTTTTTTTTTACATACTTTAATAGCTGAAAAAAAATCTTGATCTTCATTATTGGCAATAATTTCATCTAGGGTTGTTTTAATATATTTATCTTTGACGCCTTTTGAAAATAAATAACTTCTTATTTTGTTTATTGAACTTCCTCTTTGAATTAAACTTTTAGCTTTTGAATTTGAGTAAAATTTATCATTAATGAACTTCGTTTTTTCTAAATCCTCTAAAACAGCATTTATTAGGTCACTAATATTTGATTTATTCACACTTGGTACTTTGATTTTAAGATATTTTTTTAATAAATAGGTCTTTAATTGTTGTTTTGATGGAGCATACTTTTCAATATAAGCAAAAGCAAAATTACGCATTTCCTCAACAGTAGCTTCTAAATTTTTTTTTTTATTTTTAATAGGAATCATTAATTGTTGTAATATAATACATTTTCTTATGACCGAACAAATTTCTACATTCTTTACAATTGATATGATTTTTTTATGGATAAATATTGGTGTAATTCCATTCTGGTTTATTTTGATGTTTTTTCCT
>CABZXL010000039.1 GCA_902529715.1 uncultured Pelagibacteraceae bacterium
AAAGAGGGAGTAGAAAATGAAAGTATTGTGTATATTGTATGATGATCCTAAAGGTGGGATGCCAAAAAGTTATCCTTTATCAGATCTTCCAAAATTAGAAAAATATCCTGACGGAATGACACTTCCTAGTCCAAAGGGTAGAGATTTTACACCTGGTCAACTTTTAGGATGTGTATCGGGAGAACTTGGATTAAGAAAGTTTTTAGAAAGTAATGGACACGAATTAATAGTAACTAATAGTAAAGATGGAGACGGTTGTGAAGCTGACAAGCATATTGTTGACGCGGATATAGTTATTTCACAGCCTTTTTTTCCATATTATTTAACTAAAGAAAGAATTGCTAAAGCAAAAAATTTAAAAATGGCAATCACTGCAGGAATAGGATCTGACCACGTAGATCTTCAAGCAGCAATGGATAACAAAATAGATGTTGTTGAAGTAACTTTTTGCAATTCAAGATCAGTAGCAGAGCATATTGTAATGATGATTGTATCAATGGTTAGAGATTACCATAACCAACATAGAATTGTTAATGATGGAGGATGGAATATTGCTGATGCTGTCCAAAGATCTTACGATGTTGAAGGAATGCACATAGGAACAGTTGCTGCGGGGCGAATTGGTTTGGATGCTCTAAGGAAAATGAAACCTTTCGATGTTCATTTACATTATTTTGATAGACATAAATTACCTGACGCAGTTGAAAAAGAACTTAACTTAACTTTTCATGAATCAGTAGAATCAATGGTAAAAGTTTGTGATGTGGTAACAATTAATTGTCCTCTTCATCCAGAAACAGAAAATTTATTTGACGATGCCATGATAAGTAAAATGAAAAAAGGCGCATATATTGTTAATACTGCTAGAGGTAAGATTTGCAATCGTGATGCAATCGCAAAAGCTTTAAAAAGTGGCCAATTAAGTGGTTACGCTGGAGATGTGTGGTTTCCTCAACCAGCTCCGAATGATCACGTTTGGAGAACAATGCCAAATCATGGAATGACACCTCACACATCAGGAACTTCTCTGTCTGCCCAAGCTAGATATGCTGACGGCGTAAGAGAAATTTTAGAGTGTTTCTTTGAAGGTAAAGAGATCAGAAATCAATATTTGATTGTACAAAACGGCCAACTAGCTGGAATGGGTGCTCACTCTTATAGTAAGGGTTCGGCAACTGGAGGCTCTGAAGAAGCAGCAAAATATAAGAAAAAATAAAAAATAAAAATTAAAAAAAGCGGTTTATATTGTTATAAATCGCTTTTTTTATGAATAAAATAAATTGGAATTTTAATAATACATACTTCGGTCTATCGAGCTCATTTAAAGAAAATATTAATCCAGTACCTGTCAAAAATCCGGAATTAGTTTTAATAAACAAAACTTTAGCATCAGAATTAGATTTAAACTTTTCTAAAGTTACAGAAAAAGAATTATCTGAAGTTTTTTCAGGAAATTCTTTGCCAGATGGTAGTAATCCAATTGCTCAGGCCTATGCAGGTCATCAATTCGGTCATTTTACTATGCTTGGAGATGGACGAGCAGTTTTGATGGGTGAACATATATCAAAAAATAATGAAAGATTTGATATTCAATTTAAAGGATCGGGACAAACACCTTTTTCAAGAAATGGTGACGGAAGAGCTGCGCTAGGTCCAATGCTTAGAGAATATATTATTAGTGAAGCGATGCATTCATTAAATATACCAACAACAAGAAGTCTAGCGGTAGTTAAAACTGGTGAAGATGTGGTAAGAGAAAATATATTACAAGGTGCCATATTAACTAGAGTTGCTTCTAGCCATATAAGAGTTGGAACATTTCAATATGTTGCTATGAGAAATAATGAAAGTGAACTAAGAACTTTAGTTGATTACACAATAAATCGCCATTATCCAAATATTAAAAAATCTAAAAATAAAGCACAAGATTTATTAAAAGTTTTAATTGAACTTCAAATTGACTTGGTAGTTAATTGGATGCGTGTTGGTTTTATTCATGGAGTTATGAATACAGATAATATGTCTATCTCAGGTGAAACTATTGATTATGGCCCATGTGCCTTTATGGATACTTATGATCCACAAACTGTTTTTAGTTCTATAGATGAATTAGGTAGATACGCTTATTTTAATCAACCGAGTATCACCAAATGGAACTTAGCGAGATTTGCAGAATGTTTAATATCTCTTATTGATCCAAAAAAGGAAAAAGCAATTGAGATTGCTACTGAAGCAATAAATAGTTTCGACAAAAGTTATGAGACTAAATGGATTAATATGATGAGAGATAAATTAGGTTTATTTGGTCAAGATCAAAAAGACCAAGTTTTAATAATAGATTTATTAACTTGGATGCACAAAAATAAGGCTGACTATACAAATACTTTTTGTTTTTTAATGGATGAAAATTTTCAACAAAGTAAAATCTATAATGATGAAAACTTTCTTACATGGAAAAAAAGATGGAAAGAAAGACTAAAGCTAAATAATAATACGCCTGAAAAGTATTTAAATTTAATGAAGTCAGTTAATCCCTTAGTTATTCCAAGAAACCATAAAGTAGAAGAAGTGTTAGAATCTGCAAATAATAATGATTTATCTCTATTAAAAAAATTAATTAATGTATTAAAAAAACCATATGAAAAAACAAAAGAAAATATTGATTATCAATCCCCTGCTCCGATTAGTGATAAAAAATATAAAACTTTTTGTGGTACTTAATAATATTATAAAACGTAAGGTTCAGGCCTAACCTTATTATCTAAAACTCTTTCAACAGCAAAATCACTAATATCAATTGTTTGATATGATCCAGTTGTAATTAATTCAGTTAAAGCTCTGCCAATTCCTGGAGCTTGCATTAATCCTCTGCCAGTAAAACCCGATGCTAAATAAACGTTTTCATATTTAGGATGCTTACCAACAACAGCATTATTATCTAATTTATTACAATCATAATATCCTGCCCATCCACCAGTTAATTTTAGTTCCTCAAAAGCAGGAATTCTTTTTGCAAGAGCTGGCCAAACTAATTCTTCGAAATCATTCCATGCCGGTTCCAAATCTGTTGCATCAAATACAGAATGAGGTGATCCAGCTAAATATTCTTTTCCCTCTGGCCTCCAATAAACGCCTGTTGTTAAATCTCCAGTTAAAGGCATTTCAGGAATATGTTTTGGGCACTTAACTCTAAATACAGTATGTTTTTGTGGAACTACTGGAATATCATCTAGTAATTCTTTTGTCCAACACCCAGCTGCTGAAATAATAGTTTTAGCTTTTATTTCTGAAATACTTTTTACTTCACCTTTAATAAACTCTGCTCCAAGTTCAATAGCCTTACTTTTTAAAGCGCTATGAAACATAAATGGATCAATCCAGCCTTCACTTTTATTATCTGTGAAAGTTGCTGTTTCAATTCCTTCATTATTAATATACGGAAATATTTTTGTTAATTCAGAACCTTTAATATTTTTGGTTCCTGCTTCGCAAGCTTTATGATTTTCTAACGCTCTATATTGTTCTTCAGCATGTTCAGGCCCAAACATTAATAAATATCCATTTGGAA
>CABZXL010000040.1 GCA_902529715.1 uncultured Pelagibacteraceae bacterium
CTGTACAAAATTTATCTAATATAAAAAATGAAATTAAATCAAAAATTAATGAGTTAAAATATAATAATTATGATCCCAAGATAATTGCAGTTTCTAAGACATTTCCAATAAGCCATATTATGCCATTAATTGAAAGTGGTCATACTCATTTTGGTGAAAATAAAGTCCAAGAAGCTTTAAAAAAATGGTTTGAAATTAAAGAAAAAAATAAAAATTTAAGTCTACATTTAGTAGGTAAACTTCAAACTAACAAAGTTAAAATTGCTTTAAAAATATTCGATTTTATTCATTCCTTAGATAATTTAAAATTAGCAAAAAAAATATCAGAGGAGCAGAAAAAAAACTTAAATAAACCAAAAATATTTGTGCAAGTAAATATTGGCAATGAAAATCAAAAATCAGGATTGAGCAGAGATAATGTAAAAAATTTTTACAAACAATGCCAAGATCTTGATTTAAATGTTATAGGAACGATGTGTTTGCCACCTTTGAATTTTAACCCACAAATTTTTTTTTCAGAAATGAAAAAAATTAATTTAGATTTAAATTTAAAAGAACTTAGCATGGGAATGTCAAACGATTATATAGAGGCTGTTAAACATCATTCTACTTATTTAAGAATTGGATCAAATATTTTTGGAAAAAGAAATTAACTTATTATTATTTGACTATTTTTTTTTATTATTTTACTTAGAATTAAGAAATCTTTTTTTG
Source organism: uncultured Pelagibacteraceae bacterium (assembly GCA_902529715.1). Lineage (GTDB taxonomy): Bacteria > Pseudomonadota > Alphaproteobacteria > Pelagibacterales > Pelagibacteraceae > Pelagibacter. The sequence goes on from CABZXL010000040.1 coordinate 715, forward strand.
AAAGAGCGATACATCCTGCGGTAGCTTTATAGTTTTTTGTGATGTGAATAAAAATTGCACTTCCTTTGTTTTTTTTAATTTTTAAGTAATTATATTTAATTAAAATAAATAAGTCATATTTACAATCATGCCTATATAATTTTTCGTGCTTGATTTTTTTATTTATTTGAATTTCTTTATTATAGTAAGGGCTGTTACTATCATTGCACCATCCCATATTTTTTTTAATTTTTTTACAGAATAATTTTGTTTCTGGTTTTTTAATCCTATCAGATCTCCAATATAAATTTCCAAGATTAAATTTTCCAGAAGGCGTTCGTAAATCTCCCTCAACCTTATTTTTTGATATACCCTTTTTTCCTATACAGCATTTAAGTTTAAATTCTCCGACATTTAGAGTATCTTTATTTTTTAGTCTAATTATCATAATTTGTTTTTTATGAATAAACAGAATGTATTAATTTTTAAACTACCAGAATTATTTAATATTTTAAATGAATTAAATAATTATTTAGATTTTAGAATATATGAATTTTCAGAAAAAGATAAGCTACTAGAATTTAAAAATACTAATTCTGAAAGTTATTTAATTTTAACAAATTCCGAAAATGAAATTAAGGAAGAAAAGTTCCAACTTATATTAAATAAATTTCCTGATACAGTTAACGCAATAATTGAAAAAATAAATGTAAATTTGTTAAAATATAAATATTCAGAACAATCAGATATTTTAATTGGCAAGTATTCAATTGATGTAAATTCAAGATTAATAAAAAGGAATGATGAAAACTTAAAGTTAACAGAAAGAGAAATTGAAATTATATTATTTTTAAAAAATGCTAGAAAGCCTCAAAATATTGAAAATCTTCAAAGAGAAGTTTGGGGATTCAATTCTGAATTAGAGACGCATACAGTTGAAACACACATTTATAGATTAAGAAAAAAAATATCTGAAAAGTTTGAAGATAATAGTTTTATTAACAGTACAAAAGCAGGCTATACAATTAAGTGAAAAAAGAAAATTAAAAAAATATGATTTCTAAAAAAAATTTTGTTGCTAAAGATCTTTTCACAAAGAAATATAAACCAAGAATTGTAAAACCCAAAAAAGGCAAAGGCAGTTTCAAAAGAAAAAAAAAATAAACTAAAGTCTTGCCCCAATTTGTTGAATTACTTTAGACGACATTTCTGTTCCTTTTTCTAAACTTTCTTTAATTGATAGATTATTTACATGACCGTGCAAAAATCCGGCAGCAAAAAGATCTCCAGCACCAGTTAAGTCAACAATTTTAAGATTTTTTTGCGCTTCAGATTCTACAACCTCGTCACCTTTTATTGCGATTGCACCATTTTCTCCCCTGGTTAGAACTATTAATTTTCCAAGTTTTTTAGAAAAGTTTATCACTTCTTCAAAATTTTTAGCATCAATCAACGAAGTTATTTCTTGTTCATTTGCAAATGTAATATCTAACTTATTTTTTACTAAATCTAGAAAATGAGGTTTATGTCTATCAACACAAAACTGATCTGATAATGACATTGCAACTTTATTTGCACTATTTATAGCTTTATCAAATGCTTTTTTAGGTTCGCCTTCATCCCATAGATAGCCTTCAAGAAATATTATTTCACTATTTTTAATCGCATCAGAACTAACATCATTTTCATTAATTTTTCCTGCAGTACCTAAGAATGTGCACATTGTTCTTTCAGAATCTGGTGTAACTAAAATTAAACATGTTCCTGTTGGCAATTCTTCTTTTTTTTTAGAATAAAAGTATTCTACATTTTCTTTTTTTAATCCTTCCTCGTATTTACCTCCAAGATCATCATCTGATACTTTACCTATAAATCCTACTTTATTACCTAATTGTGATATGCCTACTATTGAATTAGCCACTGATCCACCTGAAACAGTTTTTTCTATTTTAAGGTTTGATAGTAATTTTTTAAATTCGTTCTCATCAAAAATTAATTTCATAGTGCTCTTAGTCAAACTATTTTGAGTAATAAAATTGTCATCAACTTTACAGATAACATCTACAATCGCGTTTCCTATTCCTAAAATTTTCATAATTATGCTTTCTTTGTTTTTATTGGTGATTTCCTACCAGGATAACAAGTAGTACAAATTTTACAAGTTAAACCATAGCATTCTCTTGCCTTACAATGTTCTCTTCCATAATAAATTATTTGAAGATGAAGCTTGTTCCAAAATTTTTTAGGAAATAATCTTTTTAAATCTTTCTCAGTTTGAATAACATTTTTACCACTAGTTAAGCCCCATCTTTGGGCTAGACGATGAATATGAGTATCAACCGGAAAGGCTGGATGACCAAAACCCTGTGACATTACTACACTGGCAGTCTTATGTCCGACACCCGGAAGTTTCTCAAGTTCTTCAAAAGTTTGAGGAACATTACCTTTGTGTTTCTCGATCAATTGTTTTGAAAGAAAATAAACACTTTTAGCCTTAACTCTGAAAATACCAATACTCTTAATTAGTCTTTCAATTTTTTTCCTTCCCAATTTTACAAAGTGCTGTGGTTTAT
>CABZXL010000041.1 GCA_902529715.1 uncultured Pelagibacteraceae bacterium
ACGTACAGTGGATGCTTTCAAAAGTACCTAGAGGACGATTTTTAGAAATTAACGAACTTTCTTCTATGGTTTGTTGGCTATCTTCTGAGGAGAATTCTTTTTCAACAGCAGCTGTGTTTGATATAAGTGGTGGTAGATCTACCTATTAAATTAAATTGAAAATGTTTAGAATTTTAAACTTTATTTTAATAACTTTTTTATTTTTTTTCAGTTTAGCTTATGCTGAAACTATTAACGTTTTTGATTTCACCGAAGAAGAACTATCTACTTTAAAAGTTAGAAAAGTTAGAGGAGCTGAAGCAAAAACGAAATATACATTGGGAAATAATGAAAACGGAAAATATATAAAAGCTGAGGCAAATAATTCAGCTTCAGGGTTAGGTAAAGAATTAAAAATTAATTTAAAAAAAACACCATTTCTTAATATAACATGGAAAGTTGAAAAAGATTTAACTGGGATAGTTGAAAACAGTAAAAAGGGACATGATTATGCTGCAAGGGTATTTGTGGTAAAAAAAACTGGTGCTACGCCACTTTCAAATAGAGCAATGAATTATGTGTTTTCAAGTAATAACGATATAAACACATATAATCCAAGTCCATTTACTAAAAAATCAATAGACTATGTTCTTTCAACAACAAAAGAAGATTTAAATGAATGGGTAACTGTTAAAGTAAATGTTAGAGACCATTTTAAAAAATTTCATGATTTAGATTTAGATGAAATTAACGGTGTTGCTATAATGTCTGACACTGACAATTCCAAACTAAATTCAATAGCCTATTACCAAAATATATATTTTTCCTCAGACTAACTATAGTTTGAGATATTTTTTTAGACCAAAACTTATAAATGAAAGTACTATCGCAGCTAATACATCTTCAACTGGTCTTGCTGCCGGATAGCCAAAATTCCAAAGGATTACTCCAATTAACCAAATTATATAAACCTTCATTAAATTATACTGCAATCCACTAAGTTAATTTTAAAACTTTTTTAAATAAAGAAGTCATTTTTTTTTCATTAATTCTTCCTGTATTAACATTTCTTGGACTTGGGTGATAACATCCGACTAATATTTTTTTATCTGGTAATTGAAATTTTGCTCCATGGCCAAACATGTAATCTTTATTTTTTAAAAAATATGTTTCTTTATAAAATTGAATACAAGCATCAAAAGCTATTTTACCAAGGGCAATAATAACTTTAATATCCTTAAGTATATCTATTTCTTTCTTAAAATAATTAAAACAAGTTCTAAGTTCTAAAAAAGTAGGCTTATCTCCTGGAGGCACACATTTTAATGCTGTTGTAATATATGAGTTATAAAGTTTTAATCCATCATTTATATTTTCCGAAGTAGGTTGATTGGCCATTTTTGCCTTATACAAGCACTTATATAAAAATTCTGCAGATCTGTCTCCTGTGAACACTCTTCCAGTTCTATTTCCTCCATGTGCAGCAGGTGCCAATCCAACCAATAGTATTTTGCTATTCAAGTCACCAAATCCAGTTATTGGTTTCCCCCAGTAGTTTTCGTTTATATATTGTTTCCTCTTTTCTTTTGCAATTTTTTCTCTAAATTTTTTTAATCTTTTACATTTATTGCATGAAATGATTTTTTTATTTAAATTTATAAATTGACTATTTAAAGTCATTATTTTATTTCAGATTTTGTTTTTTGAATAAGGAAATTCCACTTTTTACCTTATGATCATAAGATTCTATAAAACTTTCTAGTTGCCAACCTTTTAATCTATTTTTAATTTCTATAAGGTTGTTTTTTTTCCATTCATCCGTAGTTTTTTCATCTTTCCACAATTTTTTATCTTCATTGCTTCTCCCGCACCCATAACAGTAACCAGTAACCGGGTCAGTTTTACAAATACTTATACAAGGTGAAATAATCATTTTTTTTTTATATTTATCATGTTTTACACTATTATTCTAATTGGACAAATGAGATCTATAATATATAAAACCTTTTTAATTGGGCGAGTGGCGGAATTGGTAGACGCGTTGGTCTTAGGAACCAATAGTGCAAGCTGTGAAGGTTCGAGTCCTTTCTCGCCTACCATAAAATTTTATGAAAGTTACAGTAGAAAATAAAAAAGGATTAAACAAAGATTTAAAAGTTTTTATAGATAAAAAAACTATTTCTTCATATATGGATGAAAAATATGAAGAGGTTAAAAATACAGTTACTCTGAAAGGTTTTAGACCAGGAAAAGTTCCTAAAGAAATTTTAAAAAAACAATTTGGTCAAGCTATATTTGGTGAAGTATTAGACAAAGTTTTAAAAGACACCAGCACTAAAGCTCTAAAAGAAAATAAAATAAAACCAGCAGGTCAGCCAAAAATTGATTTAAAAACTTATGGAGAAGATAAAGATTTAGAGTATGTTATTTCAGTAACCGAGCTACCAAAGATTGATATTAAAATTTTAAAAGATATCAAGTTTGATGAATATAAGGTTAAAATTGACGCTAAAGAAACAGAAAAAAGAATACAGGAGATTGCAAAATCTCAAAAAAGTTTTGAAGATGTAGATCCAGCAAAAATAGCTAACGAAGGAGATCTCGTTGTCTTTGATTATAAAGCCACAGTTGATGGAAAAGAATTCAAAGGCAATGAAGGAAAAAATACTCAATTAGAAATTGGAAAAGATTTATTCATTAAAGGCTTTGATAAACAATTATTAAAAGTAAAAAAGGATGAAGAAGTTAAAGTTGAAGTTAATTTACCTGAAAATTTTCCAGAAAAAGAATTGACTGGTAAAAAAGCAATCTTTGTTTGTAAAATTAATGCAGTCAAAAAACCTAAAGCTGTAAAGGTCGATGACGATTTTGCAAAAAATCTTGGAGCAAAAGATTTAAAAGACTTAAAAGAATTAATTACAAAACAGATTAATGAAGAATATAAAAATTCATTAGATGCTTTAAGTAGTAGGCAGTTATTAAATCAAATAGAAAAAATTAAATTAGATGAAATTCCAGAAAATTTAAAAGAACAAGAAGTTAAAATATTATCTCAAGGAATGAAAGAAGATGAGTTAAAAAAAAATAATAAAGATATAGAAAAAAAAGCAATCAATAGAATTAAAACAGGATTGATATTAAATGAGTTTGGAGAGCAAAATAAAATTAATGTTAGTGAACAAGAAATGCAAACTGAAATACAAAAACAACTTAGAATGATGCCAGGTCAAGAAAAA
>CABZXL010000042.1 GCA_902529715.1 uncultured Pelagibacteraceae bacterium
ATTTTTTTATTTTTCTCATCAAAAAATAAAGGTAAATTAAATTAAACCTCGATAATCTCTTGTCTAATATTACATCTGTTAAATAGGGATTTTTTTTAAATAAATCAAAATATGGCTTTGTGGTTAAAAGATATATTTTATCTTTATTGTGGTTTTCAGATATATCTTGAATTGCACCACAAGCTTGCGCTATATCTCCCAAAGAACCGTGTTTTATTATTAAAATATTTGACATATTTTTAACAACTTAACACACTATAAAATTTTATGAATAAAATTCTAGTTGAAGTATCTGTTGGAGAACTTTTTGATAAAATATCCATTTTAGAAATTAAAAAAGACAGAATTAAAGACTCCAAAAAGCTTAATTTTATAAATGACGAATACAAAGTTTTAAAAAGTGAACTAGAAAAAAATGTAAAAATGGATGTAAAATTAGAAAAATTTTTTATTGCCTTAAAAAATATAAATTCAAAGTTGTGGATTATTGAAGATGATAAAAGAAAGTGTGAAAAAGACTCAAATTTTGGAGAAGAATTTATTAGATTGTCCAGAGATATTCATTTTCTTAACGATACTCGAGCTAAAATCAAATTAGATATAAACAATCACACTGGATCAAAAATAAAAGAGGTTAAAGAATATACTAATTATTGATATCTGTATTTTTTTTCTAAATATTTTATTAAGTTGTGAACTAGAAAAGTAATAAATAAATAGATACTCCCGGCAACTATAAATACTTCAATGGGTCTAAATGTTGTAGAAATTATAAATTTTGCAACACCAGTTATATCTAAAAGAGTTACGGTACTTGCAAGAGAAGTTCCTTTTAACATTAAGATTATTTCATTACCGTACGCAGGCAAAGACTGCTTGATTGCTATTGGAATTTGAATTTTAGTAAAAATAAACATTTTGTTTAATCCTAAACTTCTACCAGCTTCAATTATACCTGGTTTTATTGTTTCAAATGCTGATCTTAATATTTCTGAAGTATAAGCTCCAGTATTCAATGAAAATGCAATAATTGCACACCAGTAAGGTTCTTTTAAAATGACCCATAAAAAAGTTGTTCTTAAGTATTCTATTTGTCCAAGACCAAAATAAATAATAAATATCTGAACTAAAAGTGGCGTTCCTCTGAAAACATATGAATACCCATAAGCAAATCCATTTACTAATTTATTTTTATTTAATCTTAGAATTGCAAAAAATAATCCTAAAAATAATCCAAAAAATAATGATGCAGATAAAAGTTTTAAAGTTACCAATGTTGCACTAAGTAGTTTTGGAAAACTTGTTATTATTAATTCTAAATCCATCAATACCCTCTGCTATAGTTTTTTTCCAATTTGTTAATAAATTTCATGCTTAAATACGTGAGCATTAAATATAAAAGTGCAGCAAAAGAATAAAAGAAAAGTGGATCTCTAGTTGATCCTGCTGCAATATAAGATTGCCTCATAATCTCGACTAGTCCTGTAACAGAAATTAAAGAAGTATCTTTTAAAGTTATTTGCCAAACATTACTTAGATTTGGTATTGCCAGTCTCAACATTTGGGGCATAATTACTTTAAAAAAATATATATATTTTTTTAAACCTAATACATGACAAGCTTCAAACTGCCCTTTATCTATTGATTGAATTGCTCCTCTAAAAACTTCTGTAGAATAAGCACCTGAAATAATTCCAATTGAAATAGCGCCAGTTAAAAAAGCGTTTATTTCAATATAATCATAATAACCAAAAATCTGAGCAACATACATTATGGCTCCACTTCCTCCAAAAAAGAAAAGATAAATAACTAAAAGCTCAGGTACTCCTCTTACAACTGTAGTATAAAAATTAGCAACTAAATTTAAAATTTTATATTTTGAAAGTTTTAAAGGTGTAAAAATTAATGCAAATAAAAATCCAATTAACATTGCTGTAATTGCAACAGCAATTGTCATGAGCGTGGCTACAAATAGCTCATCACCCCAACCGTTATCTCCAAATGATATTAATTCCATGGTAAAAGGCGGTTAAAATTAACCGCCTTTTAAATTTTAAATTTACATTGATGCGTCGAAGCCAAACCACTTAGTAGCAAGTTCACTAATTTTTCCAGCTTTTCTTGCTTTATCGATAGCGCTATTGAAATCTTTAAGTAGTTGACCATCTCTTTTTCCAAGAGCAGAGTCTGAACCAAATTGTGCTTCTTGTCTTAAACCAACACCTACTCCATTACCAAAATGTCCACCAGAGAAAGTCGGTCCAACTAATACAACATCTTTTCCAGATTTTTCAGCATAGTCAGTAAATGCAACTGCTGCGGCTAGGGCTGCATCACATCTACCTGCTGATAAATCTAAATTAACTTCATCTTGAGTTTTGTAAGTTCTAACATCAACTGACCCAACATCACCTGACTCTAAAAAGTTTTGGTGAATAGTTCCAGTTTGTGTACAAACAGTTTTACCAGCTAAAGCTCCTGTAATAGTTTTAAGAGCAGCCTTAACATCTTTGCCACCTAAAGATAAATTTATACCTTCTGGTGTATCCATTCCTTCAAGATCTGAACCTTTCATAACTGCAAGAGATGCAACTTCATCAGCATAACCTTGAGAAAAAGTTATTACTTTTTTTCTTTCATCGGTAATAGACATACCTGCCATAATAGCATCATATTTTCTCATTCTTAATGCTGGGATCATTCCATCCCAATCTTGTTCAACAATTTTACAATCTCTTTCCATGTAAATACATAGCCAGTTTGCAAGTTCAACTTCAAATCCAATTAGTTTTCCATCTTCAGATTTAGAGTTCCACGGAGGGTATGCTCCCTCAGTTGCAATTCTAATAGTGTCTGCAGATAGGGTTGAACTAAACAGAAATATAGAAGCAAAAATGCTTAGTACGATTTTTTTTAATTTCATTATTTCCCCCGTAATTAATATTAATTAAATTGTATTATTCCACAAAATTTGAGATTTAAAAAGGTAAAATTAATGGTTAATTGACGAATAAAAGTTCCAAGAACTATCAAAGCTTGGGATATAAACTCTATCTAAGGTAGCATTACCAAAATTTTTGTTAAATACATTTAACCAATTATCAACTTGTTTTGGTTTTTTATCTTGGCTTCCAACTTGAGCTGTTAT
>CABZXL010000043.1 GCA_902529715.1 uncultured Pelagibacteraceae bacterium
ATCTTCTAAAAGTATTAGGAAATCTAAAAGCTACAAAAAATGCATCAGCAATTGGACCTGCTCCTAAGAATATTGCAATAAGTACATCTCTTAAATATCCTGATAATCTACTAATTAAAGTAAAGAAACTAAATGTACCAGTTGACTTAATTAGGTTCATAAATCATATTAGTCTTAAATTTGCTCCATTTGTATATCTAATTACATAAAATGAAAAAAAAGAAAATTGAACATTATTCAGATAAAGAAGCCTTAGAGTTTCATAATAGTAATAAATCAGGCAAGATTGAGATAATTCCTTCAAAGCCTATGACAACAAAAAGAGATTTGGCTTTAGCCTATTCTCCTGGTGTTGCAGCCCCTGTAAAAGCTATATCAAAAAATCCAGATGCTGCTTATGACTATACAAGTAAAGGAAATTTGGTAGCTGTAATAAGTAATGGTTCTGCAGTTCTAGGTATGGGTAACTTGGGTGCTTTAGCCTCTAAACCTGTAATGGAAGGAAAAGCAGTTTTATTTAAAAGATTTGCTGACATAAACTCTATTGATATTGAAATTGACTCATCAGATCCAAACGAAATTATTAAAAGTATTAAAAATATTGCCGGTAGTTTTGGTGGTATAAATTTAGAAGATATAGCAGCGCCCAACTGTTTTATTATTGAAGAAAAATTAAAAAAAATATTAGATATTCCAGTATTTCATGATGATCAACATGGTACAGCAATAATAACTACTGCGGCATTGATTAATGCACTTGATATATCAAAAAAATCAATAAAAAAAATTAAAGTAGTTGTTAATGGCGCTGGAGCCTCAGCTATAGCATGTACAAATTTATTAAAAAATACTGGAGTACCGAAAAAAAATATAATAATGCTTGATAGTAAAGGTGTTCTATATCGAGGAAGAAAAAATCTTAATCAATGGAAATCTGCCCATTCTATTGAGACCAAAAAAAGAACTCTGGATGAAGCTATAGAAGGAGCTGATGTTTTTTTAGGATTATCTTCAAAAAGTATTTTATCAAAAAGTATGGTTAAAAAAATGGCAAAAAATCCAATTATATTTGCATGTGCAAATCCTGACCCTGAAATAACACCGGAAGAAGTAGAGCAAGTAAGAAGCGATGCAATAATTGCAACGGGAAGATCTGATTACCCTAACCAAGTAAATAATCTTATTGGTTTTCCATATATATTTAGAGGAGCATTAGACGTAAGAGCCAAAACAATTAATGAAGAAATGAAAGTCGCAGCCGCAAATGCGATAGCTTCTTTAGCTCGAGAAAGAGTTCCTGATGAAGTTGTTGCTGCAATGGGTGGTGATAGACCAACTTATGGTAAAGAATATATAATTCCATCTACATTTGATCCAAGATTAATAAGTGTAATTCCAGTGGCCGTAGCAAAAGCTGCTATTAAAAGTGGAGTTGCAAGAAAAAAAATTAAAAACTTCAATATTTATGCTGACCAATTAAAACAAAGATTGGATCCATCAGTAACAATCATGCAAGGAATAAATTCTCAAATTAAAAAAACACAAAAAAAAATTGTTTTTGCAGACGGAGAAGATCAAAATACCTTGAAGGCAGCAATAGCCTTTAAAAAAAGTGGACTAGGTATTCCAATATTAGTTGCTAAAGAAAAAAAAGTTAAAGAAACACTTAAAGAAATTGGATATAGCGAAAACTTTGATATTGAAATTGTAAATTTAACATCTAAAGAAAAAAGAGAGGAATATTCAAAATATATTTTTAAAAAATTACATAGTGATAAAGGTGAGCTTGAACCAGATGTTTACGAACTATATTTGAGGGATTGCAATAAAATAATAAGAAATGATAGTGTGGTTTGGGGATCATGTATGGTTTCGTGTGGTGATGCAGATGCTATGGTTGCAGGAAATACTAGAAGATATGGTCAATCTTTAGATAAAGTTCTTAAGGTCGTGGATTCCAGGCCTGGAGAAATTATGTTTGGATTAAATATGATTGTGAGCAAAGGTAAAACTATCTTTATCGGAGATACATCGGTTCATGAATATCCTTCTTCGTCACAAATGGCAGAAATTGCAATGTCTGCAGCTAGAGTAGTTAGACTATTTGGATTTAATCCTAAGGTTGCTTTCTTATCGCATTCAACTTTTGGACAACCTATTACCAGTAGAACAAAACACATAAGAGATGCCGTAGATATATTAAAACAAAAAAAAGTAGATTTTAAATTTGATGGAGATATGCAACCAGACGTAGCTTTAAATGAAGAGTATAAAGAACTTTATCCCTCATCTGACATAGTTGGTAATGCTAACATCTTAATTATGCCAGGACAACATAGTGCCGCCATTTCTTATAAAATTATAAAAACTTTAGGGGACGCGAAAGTTATTGGACCTTTGCTAATTGGACTTGGAGAAGCAATAGAAATTGCTCCTTTAAGATCATCTACTTCAGATATTTTAAATCTTGCTTCAGTTGCTGCATACTCGGCAGGTATAATTGATTATAGCAAAAAAAATTAATTCTTTTGAATTCTTAAATCTTCTACTAAAAGAATACTAGAAATTACATCTTCAACATCAAGAACTTGTTTTGCTTCTTCTATAACTAATGATTGTTCTTCCTTAGATTCTGCTATTCCATAAATGTAAATTTTTTTTTTGTAAGTATCTATACTATAGTTTGCAGATTTTATTTTTTTATTAAAAATCAAAGCTGTTTTTAACTGAGAAGTTATCAAAACATCTTTTGCAGACTGTTTAAAATTAAATTCTTCTTTAATTTTCAAATCATTTTTTACCGATCTTGTTCCTTCTATCTCCCAAGCTAATTTTGTTATTTTTAATTTTTCTTCAGGATTATCTACTTTTCCAGTAATAAATATTCTTCCATCTAATACTTGTGTGCTTATGCTCAAGAAATAATTTTTGTTCATTAATAACAACTTTGCATCTAAATTTTTATCCATAATTCCATCATCAATTTGGGTACCCAATGTTCTAGGATCTAAAGCAACAGTAACACCGGTTCCAAATACTCCTTTTGATGATGCTCCCACACAGCCATTTAATAAAAAT
>CABZXL010000044.1 GCA_902529715.1 uncultured Pelagibacteraceae bacterium
CAATTCCAATATTATAAACTTTTGAAAATACTTTCTTTAAGTCAATATTATTGTTAGAATCCAGGTCTGTGTAACTAAGGCTGATGCCTCTTAACTTAAAATATCTTATTTTTTTTTTGTCTTTAGTGGAATGAAAGATAATAGTGTTATTTTTGTTTTTATCAGTAATTATAGGTGAGTTCTTATTAATTTTTAAATTTTTATCAATAATTAATCTTTTTGGGGAAAAATTTTCTAAACCATTAATTCTACAGGACAATTTTGAATTATCAGCATTAGCAGTTTTGGATGAAATTAAAATTGAATCAAAATTATACCTTAGAATATGCGATACATCTCTTGAATGGTGGTTGGTTATAAATTTATTATTCGATGATATATAATAATCACTCGAACATGCTATTTTTGCAGCAATAAAAGGTTTTTTATTTTTTTTATGTTGAAAATAATTTTTATAAATTATTTTACTTTCAGATTTTAAAACACCTCTAGATACATTGATTTTCTTTGATCTTAAAAGCGCATACGCTTTATTAGAAGTTCTTTTATCAATATCGTTTATTGAATAAATAACTCTTTTAAACTTTGATTTAATTATTTGATTTGTACATGGTGGTGTTTTTCCATAATGTGTACAAGGTTCCATTGTAATATATATTGATGAATCTTTAAGTTCATTTTTTTTACATTTAGTTATAGCGACAGTTTCAGCATGTGGTCTTCCTTTAAATCCTGTTTGACCAAAAGAAATAATTTTATTATTTTTTACTATTACACAACCAACAGAAGGATTTAAGCCAGTTAAGCCAATTCTTTCTTTAGCTAAATTCATGGCAATGCCCATGAAATACTTATCTAAATTGTTTGATTTATCTTTTTTTGAAGACATCAATTTTATCTACGAATTGAATAAAATCTTTTTCTTCTCTAAAATTTCGATAAACTGATGCAAATCTAACGTAAGCTACAGGATCTAAATCTTTTAACCCATCCATAACCATTGTGCCGATAGTATTTGAAGCTATTTCACTTTGACCCAATTCCTCTAAAGATCGAGATATATTTGTTATAAATTTTTCAACTGTGTCTGTATCTATTGGTCTTTTTTTTAATGCAATATAAATTGATTTTGACAACTTTTCTCTATCAAATGGTGATTTTCTCCCATTTTTTTTTACGACCATCATTTCTCTAAACTGGACTCTTTCAAAAGTGGTAAATCTCTCACCACAAACACATAATCTTCTTCTTCTAATCGCCGTGCCGTCTTCTGTTGGTCTAGAGTCTACAACAGAAGTTTCTCCTTTTTTGCATATTGGGCAAATCATTTTCTTAAATTTTTATAGATTGGAAATGAAGAGCAAAGTGAAACAACTTCATTTCTAACTTCGTCTTCAACTTTGCTATTATCATCTGGATTTTTAGATAATCCATCAATTACTTTAGTAATTAATTCACCTACTTTTTCAAATTCCTTTAAACCAAAACCTCTAGTTGTTGCCGCTTGAGATCCAAGTCTAATACCAGATGTTATCATTGGGCTTTCAGAGTCAAATGGAATACCATTTTTATTGCACGTTATGTTTGCTCTAGATAAACTTTCTGCAGCTAAATTTCCTTTCACATTAAAAGGTCTTAAATCTACTAACATTAAGTGTGTATCTGTTCCTCCAGAGTAAATTTTAAAACCATTATTTTTTAAAGTTTCAGATAAAATTTTTGCATTAGCTAATACAGATTTTATATAATCTTTAAAATCAGGTCTTAGTGCTTCGAGAAAGCCCGCTGCTTTTGCAGCAATGATGTGCATTAAAGGCCCACCTTGGTAGCCAGGAAATACTGCAGTGTTAATTTTTTTAGCAATATCTTCATGATTTGTTAATATAATACCACCTCTTGCACTTCTAAAAACTTTATGGGTAGTTGAAGTTACAACATGTGCATGTTCACACGGATTTGGATAACCTTTTCCTGCAACTAAACCTGAAAAGTGAGCCATGTCTACCATGAAATATGCATTCACTTTATCGCATATTTCTCTAAATCTTTTAAAATCTATAACTCTAGAATAAGCGCTTCCCCCAGCAATTATAAGTTTAGGTTTATGTTCTAACGCTAATTTTTCAACATGATCATAATCAATAAGCTCAGATTCTTTATCAACATCATAACCTATAGGGTTAAACCATTTTCCAGACATTGAAATTTTTAATCCGTGAGTTATATGGCCACCAGAATTTAAACTCATTCCCATAAAAGTATCACCAGGTTTAAGTAAAGCTAAAAATGTAGCACCATTAGCCTGGGCCCCTGAATGAGGTTGTGAATTTGCAAATTTACAATTAAATAATTTCTTTAATCTTTCGTTAGCTAAATTTTCAGCGACATCAACATGTTCACATCCATTATAATATCTTTTACCTGAATAACCTTCGGCATATTTATTTGTTAATACGGATCCTTGCGCTTCTAATACCGCTTGAGAAACAATATTTTCAGAAGCGATTAATTCTATATGTTCTTGTTGTCTTTGTAATTCGTCATTAATTGCTTTGTATAAATCTGGATCAGTTTTAGACAAACTATCTTCAAAAAAACTTTTGTATTGATCGTTTAAATATTTACTTTCGCTTGACATAATTAAATTTTTTTAACTCTTCTTAAGTGTCTACCACCTTCAAATTTTGTACTTAAGAAAATATTTATAAGACTGATAGCTTTTTTTTTATTAATCAATCTTTCTCCCAATGTAATGATGTTTGCATTATTATGCAATCTAGATAATTTAGTATTTTTCTTACTATAACATAAAGCGGCTCTAATTTTCTTATTTTTGTTAGCTGCTATAGCCATTCCCATACCCGATCCACATATCAAAATACCGAAACTTCCTTTATTTGATGCAACTTTTTTAGACAGTTTTTTTGCAAAATCAGGATAATCAACTGAATCTTTCGATTTTGGTCCAAGATCAGTAATTTTATTTAATTTTGAAATTATGCTATTTTTTAAATTATAGCCAGCGTGATCGGATGCAATAAAAATCTTTTTCAACTTAAG
>CABZXL010000045.1 GCA_902529715.1 uncultured Pelagibacteraceae bacterium
ATGTGGTTTGTTCCTGAGCATTTATCACCATAAGCTACTGTTGTTTCTTCACCTATAAATAAAGATCCATAATTTTTTAATCTCTCATGAAACCATTTCAAATTTTTTGTTTGAACTTCTAAATGTTCTGGAGCGTATTCATCACTAACTTTTGCAATTTCTTCATCAGTATCGCAAAGAATAACTTCACCAAAATCTCTCCAGGCATCCCCAGCACTTTGTCTTGGCAGTTCTGGTAAATCTGCAATTAACTCAGGTACTCTTTTCATAACATCTTCAGCTAATTTTTTACTAGTAGTAAACAACCATGCGGGTGAATTATAACCGTGTTCTGCTTGACCAACTAAATCAAATGCTACTATCTCAGCATCAGCTGTTTCATCAGCAATTACAGCAATTTCTGTAGGACCTGCAAATAAATCTATTCCAACTTTTCCAAATAATATTCTTTTTGCTTCAGCAACAAATTGATTTCCGGGTCCAACCAAAATATCAGCTGGCGCGTTTCCAAATAATCCATTTGTCATAGCAGCGATTGCTTGAACTCCACCCAAATTCATAATTACATCTGCACCACATAAATTTGCAGTATAAATAATTGATGGGTGCACCCCGATATCTGGTTTTGGTGAACTACAAACTAAAATATTTTTAACTCCAGCAACTTTAGCTGTTGTTACACTCATTACAGCTGAAGCTATATGAGCATATCTTCCTGCAGGCACATAACATCCCGCTGTATTTACAGGTATCAATTTTTGTCCAGCATACAAACCTTCTGAAAGCTCAACTTCAAAATCTTGACCGTAGTTTTTTAATTGAGCTTCAGCAAATTTTCTAACTCTTTCATGAGAAAATTGAATATCATCTTTTGTTTTTTGATCTAAATTTTTTTTTATTTCTTCTATTTTTTCATTTGAAACTATGATTTCACCATCATACTTATCAAATTTTTTACCAAGCTCTTTACAACCTTCTTCTTTTTTTTCTTCAATATCTTTTAAAATATTTTCTACAATTTCTCTTGTTTTTGTATCATCTGTCGAAGATGTTTTCGGAGATTTTTTTAGATATTGGATTGTCATAATTTTTTAAGTTTTTAAATCATTAATTAATCTAATGCAACTACTGCAGCCGCCATAGAAGCTAGCCTTGCTGCTGCTTCATCTGACCTGCTTGTTATAACAACTGGAACTTTTCCTCCAATAACCACACCTGCGGCGCATGCACCCATAAAATATATCATCATTTTTACCAATCCATTTCCCGCCTCAACACTTGGAACTAACAAAACATCAGCTTGACCTGCTACTGCATTTTTAATTCCTTTAATCGCAGCTGATTTTTTTGAAATACTATTATCAAATGCAAGAGGCCCAAAAACATCAGCATTTAAATTTTCTTTTTTTACTAATTCAGTAATTTCTTTTGCGTCGAGTGAACTTTGAACGCTGTCCAAAACTTCTTCTGTTGCTGACAATATAGCAACTTTGGGTTTTTCATTTCCAATTCTGTTTGAAAAATTAATTACATTTCTAAGAATATGCATTTTTGTTTTAACATTAGGCATTACATTTAATGCTCCATCGGTAATTATTAGTGGTTTGTCTTCTTTGTCCAATGTCATATGCCATATGTGACTTAACCTAGTTTTGCCTAATAAATTATATTCTCTTTTTAAAACTTCTTTCATGAGAACATCTGTATGAATATGACCTTTAACAATTATTCTTATTTTATTTTCGGAGGCTAATGTTGCTGCAATTTTTGCAGTATTATTTTCCACAGGTTCATGAATAGTCTCAAATTTTGATATATCAAATTTTAAATCATCAGCACATTTTTGAATTTCATCTTTATCACCAATAAAAATTGGAATAATCAAATCCTCATTTACTGCATCCATGACAGAAAGCATTGGAAGTGGTTTTCCTGCATTAACTATCCCAGCTACAACACCTTTTTTTTTATGTGCAACATTAAGAAGATTATCTGGACAAACTATTTCTTTATCTGAAAGCATTTTTACGTTTTTTTGTATATATAAATTTATAATAATTTATAGTAAAATAGATAAAGTAAAAAACTGTGTCTGAACTATGGAAATTGTAACAAAAATAGCACCTATTGCGCTAGCATTAATAATGCTTGGTCTTGGATTAGGTTTGACAATACAAGATTTTTCAAGAGTTTTAAAAGCTCCAAAAGACTTTTTAGTAGGTTTTGTATCTCAATTAATTATTTTGCCTATAGTTGCATTTATATTAATAAAAATTTTAGGAACTTCACCAGAAATTGCTCTAGGTGTCATGATAATCGCAGCCGCACCTGGTGGAATTACATCAAATGTTTTAACAAAATTTGCAAACGGAGATGTGGCCTTATCTGTTTCATTAACAGCAGTTATAAGCATCATTAGCATTATAACAGTTCCATTAATTGTTTTTACATCAGCAGATCTTTTGGGAATTAGCTTTGCAGATGAAAATATTAATATAACAGGAACTGCATTAAAAATGGCATTGGTAGTTGCGGTACCAGTAATTTTAGGAATGATAATTAGAAAATTTGCTGATAATTTTATAAGTTCAAAAACTTCAATTATTGATAAAATTACAGGTATATTATTTTTAATTGTTTTTATTGCAATTTGGGTTGAAGAAAAAGACAATATTTTTGATTACTTAGCTCAAGCAGGATTAGTAGTATTAACTTTAAATATAGTAATGATGATTATTGCTTATTTTCTAGCAAAAACTTTTGCATCTGGAATACAACAAATAAAATGTATTTCACTTGAATGTGGACTCCAAAATGGAACTTTAGCAGTTTTTGTAGCAACAGAAATTTCTAATGAAATTGTTTACATGATACCTACAGCTGCATATGCATTAATAATGTATATAACTGGATTTATATTTATTTATTTTTTAAGAAACAAAAC
>CABZXL010000046.1 GCA_902529715.1 uncultured Pelagibacteraceae bacterium
CCTTTTTCATAACTTTTGCCAAAACTTCTAAAATAGTTTAAGCACTCAAGCAATCTTGAAGAATCTGTTTCTTGAATTTTTGGAAAAACTGTTGATCTTGTTTCATACTTAGACAAATTAAATTCTGATCTTTCAAATTTAATTACATTGGTATTTTTTTTACTTAAGTTAATAATATTTCCATTATACAAAATTAAATAAAACGAGTTATTTTTTTTTGCAAGCAAACCTTCTTTTGCACTTATTATTTGAGAACTATCTTTTGAATTATCTTTAATAAATATATTTCTAATTAAACCTCCATTAGTTTTTTCTTCAACAAATATTGTTAAATCGCTTGCGGTATCATTAAAATGTTGTGATTTTATAAGTGATGGAAAATAATCTATATTAGAATCTCTGATAAAAGATTTCGCAATATCCTGAGTTTTAGGCACTAAAAAAACAGTAAGAATTATACTTAGAGAAAAATACAAAAAAGAAAATTTTATAATCTTATTTAGGAATTCGGTTTTTTTTATACCGTATGTCCAAAAAATTAAGATTTCATTATTTTCTTCATATTTTGATATCGTAAAAAATACTGAAATAAAAAAAACAAACAAAATTAACTTACTAAATATTTTTGGCAATGAAAGTAATGAATACATGAAATACACCTTGAAACCATGCCCATCTTCAGACACAAAATCTAAATAATTTACTGCTTGGATTACCCATACAATTAAAGTTAAAGATAACGATGTAATAAGAAAAAAATAAGTTATATCCCTAAAAATATTTCTAAAAATTAATTTTTTCATTGAAATTTATTATTTTGATACATATATACGTTACAACCTATACTATATTTAATACAAATGACTTTAAAAATAAATTATTTAGATAACAAAAAAGCATCAATAAAGAACAAAGCAATATTTGTTCCTTTAGATACTAAAATATCAGCATTTAAGGGGGATTTTGATCATAGCATTAATGAAAAAATTCTCAATTTTTTAAAAAAAAACAAAAATACAAAAGAGAATAAAATAATTTCATTAAATCAAGATTTTGATCAAAAATTGATAATTATTTTGTTGGTAAAAAATAATAACGATTTAGAATCTGAAAAATTAGGAGCAAAGTTTTTTGGTTTTGTAAAAAGTAATGAAGTTTATGATATTTTTATTCAAGGGCCTAATTTTTTCCAGTCTAAAAAATATAATATTAATCTTAATTCATTTGTACACGGAGCAGAACTAAAGTCTTACGAATTTAATATATATAAAACTAAGAAGAAGAATAAAATCATTAATTTTAATATCCACAAGTTAGATATTTTTAAAAAAAAAAAAAAGTTAGATCCAATTTTAAGTGGAGTCAATTTTACAAGAGATCTTGTTTCAGAACCTGGGAACATCTTACATCCTGATGAGTATGCAAGAAGATTGTTACCTTTAAAAAAATTTGGAATAAAAGTAACAGTCTATGATAAGAAAAAATTAAAAAAATTAGGATGTAATGCTTTGCTTGGCGTCGGTCAAGGTAGTGTAAGAGGATCCTATCTTGTAACGCTGGAATGGAATGGAACAAAATCCAAAACTAAACCTTTAGCTTTTGTTGGTAAAGGAGTTTGTTTTGATACTGGTGGTTACTCTCTTAAACCAGCAAGATTCATGGAAGATATGACTTATGATATGGCAGGCTCAGCTGCTGTAGTAGGTTTAATTAAAACTTTAGCATTAAGAAAAGCAAAAGTTAATGTAGTTGGTGCAGTAGGTCTTGTTGAGAATATGGTAAGTGGAAATGCTCAAAGACCTGGTGATATTGTAAAATCTTATAGTGGAAAAACTATAGAAGTTTTAAATACTGATGCCGAAGGAAGATTAGTTTTAGCAGATGCTTTAACATTTACTGAAAGAAAATTTAAACCAAAATTAATGGTTGATTTAGCAACTTTAACTGGTGCTATCATTGTTTCTTTGGGCTCAGAGTATGCAGGACTATTTTCTAACGATGATAAACTATCAAAACAATTACTTGAAGCTGGTGAGAATGTTGATGAAAAATTATGGAGAATGCCTCTTCACAAAAATTTTGATAAACTTATGGACTCTAAAAATGCAGATATGCAAAATATAAATTATGTTGGTGGTGCCGGCTCAACAACAGCAGCACAATTTTTACAAAGATTTATTATTAACAAAACACCTTGGGCTCATCTTGATATAGCTGGAATGGCCTTTTCAAAATATGCAGGTGCTTTAAATTCAGGTGGTGCCACTGGCTATGGAGTAAGATTATTAAATAAATTTATAGAGGATAATTATGAGTAATGTAGAACAAACACTTTCAATAATAAAACCAGACGCTGTAGAAAGAAATTTAAGTGAAGAAATTAAGCAAGAATTTAAAAATAAAGGGTTTAATATTTTAAAAGAAAAGAAAATTAAACTTGAAAAATCTGAAGCTGAAAAATTTTATAAAGTACACCAATCTAAACCATTTTATAATGATTTATGTGCATACTTATCGTCAGGGCCAATTGTAGTGATGATTTTAGAAAGAGAAAGCGCAGTATTGGAAAATAGAAAATTAATGGGAGCAACAGACCCTACAAAAGCAGAAGATGGCACGTTAAGAAAAAAATATGGAATATCTATAGATAAAAACTCAGTTCATGGCTCAGACAGTCAAGACAACGCAAAAATTGAAATAGATTTCTTTTTCAAAGATTAGAATAAATAAATTTTTTAATAGCTTTTGTATAAATTTGATTTTCAACATTTAACACTCGTTTTGCAAGGGTATTTTCATTATCTTTTTTAAATATTCTAATTTTTTTTTGTAAAATTACTTTACCAGAGTCCAGTCTAGAATTCACAAGGTGCACGGTACATCCAGTGAATTTTTCTTTACTTTGAATTACTCTT
>CABZXL010000047.1 GCA_902529715.1 uncultured Pelagibacteraceae bacterium
ATTTATACAAAAGCACTTGTAAGCTCAGTTCCTCCTACTAATAAAAAAATAGATAGATTTAAAATTATTGAAAAGGAAAACAAAACTCAAGGTGAAACCAATATTAAAATTTTAAATAGATGGACAAAAAAAGAAATTATTGATCAGGATTTAGTTAAGGTTAAAAATTTAAGTAAAACATTTGATGATAATTTTTTTACAGAAAATACAAAAAACTCTGTAATGGCTGTAGATGATGTATCATTTAACATTAAAGAAGGAGAGTCGTTCGGATTAGTTGGCGAAAGTGGAAGTGGTAAATCAACAATAGCCAAAATGATTGTTAATTTATATAGCCCAAGTGCAGGAGATATTGATTTTGATAATGTTTGTATAACTAAAATTAAAAGTAATAAAGAAATGATGAAGTTTAGAAAACAAATTCAAATGATATTTCAAGATCCATATTCATCTTTAAATGGAAGATTAAAAGTTAAAGATATTGTTGCAGAGCCTATAAAACTTCACAATCCTTCAATAAGCTCAAAAGATATAGATAGTTATATTTATGATTTATTAGAATCTGTTGAACTAACTCAACAATCAGCTGAAAGATATCCTCATGAATTTTCTGGAGGTCAAAGACAAAGAATATCAATAGCAAGAGCTCTTGCTACACAACCTCGACTTCTTGTTTGTGATGAACCAACTTCAGCTTTAGATGTTAGTATACAAGCTCAAATACTAAATCTATTAAAAGACTTACAAGAGCAATTGAATTTGACAATATTATTTATTAGTCATGATTTACCTGTTGTAAGACAAATGTGTGATAGAATCGCTGTTTTAAAAAATGGAAAGCTTTGCGAGATTTCAAAAACTGAAGAGTTGTTTAAAAATCCATCGCATGAGTACACAAAAGAATTATTAACATTAATGCCAAAAATAGAGTCGATTTATAACTAATGAAAAAAATATTTATAATTATATTAACTTTTACATTTTGTTCTATTGCTTCAGCAGAATCTAGATTTGGAGAGTTGACAGAATTAAGAGACAAAAAAATGAGAGGTAAAGATGGTCAATGGGTTAGACCTCATCCAGGACCTTTTATTTGGAACCACATTGAAAAAGAAAAAGGAAATTTTACTTGGGAAGAAGCAGATAAATATGTCGTTTATGCTCAAGAACACAATCAAACAATTTTAGCTACTATTTGGCCTCATGCAAATTGGGAGCAAAAATCCTGCAAAAGAAAAAAAGCAAGAAGTCCTTTTGGAAAAAAGTTTACTAACTATCTAAGCAAACCCTGCTCAATGGATGACTACAAAACCTTCCTTCTAAAATTAGTTGATCGTTATGATGGAGATGGTTCAAACGATATGCCCGGTCTAACTAAACCAATAAAATATTGGGATATTATGAACGAACCAGAGTTTAAAATGTTTTTTAAAGGAAGTGAGGAAGATTTTGTAGAAATTTTCAATTTTTCTTCTGAAGTAATTAAGAAAAAACAGCCAGATGCCATCATTGTTATGGCTGGTGCTGCAGGAATGTTTCCAGAAAATAAAAAATATTGGAAATCTGCTTTGCCAAAAATTAAAGATCATTTTGATATTGCAAACATTCACCATATAAGTGGTCCAGACGGACAGTGTGATAGAGAGCTTTGGGTGGATGAATTTGCAGATTTATTAAAAAGCGTAGATATAAATAAACCTATTTGGTTAACAGAAGCTATGACCTGTGGTCCTCCAGTACAAGCATATGTAAAAGCATTTTTAAATGGAGCTGAGTTAATTATTGATGTTGGCGTAAATGCTCCAGGAAAAAAAATGAGTAAGAAGGCGAGGAAAAACTTAAATCAATTTATTTCCAATTATGATGGATTTACATCAATAAAAAGCATTTCAAAAAAACAGGTAGAATTTACATATAAGGACGGAACTAAAAAAATTTTAGAATTTTAATATATAATAAAGGAGGAAAAATGCCTATGTTTAAACCAATCTCAGAAAATGAAGCTAAAGGTAAAGTTAAAGAAATTTTTGATGAGATAAAGAGTGCAAGAAAAATTACCGAAGTTCCAAATTTTTGGAAATATATTGCAAATAGTCCGGAAACTTTGGAAAGAACTTGGAATTCAACTTCACAAGTTATGAAACCAGGTGCATTAGATGCTGTAACGAAAGAACTAATTTATGTTGCGGTTTCAATGACAAATAGTTGTGAGTATTGCACTAAATCTCATACAGCTGCTGCAAAGAAAAAAGGAGCAACAGATGAGATGGTTAAAGAAATGATTGATGTTATGGGTGTAGCCAATCAGAATAATAAATTAGTAGAAGCTTACGGTGTTGAAGTTGATGAAATTTATAAATAGATATTTTGTCTATTTATTCTATTACCAAGGATAGTATTTAAATTTTATTTTACTTTTTCCCTTACCAACCTTAACTGCTTTATAAGCTTTAAGAGCTTTAATTATTTTTTTTTCATCATCATTAACAAAAACTCTCCAACCTGGACTCCAATTATCCATGAAAGTTATATAACCTTCACTATTAGCATTTACATCTATAAAAATTTCGTCGCCATTGTATTTTGATAAGTCTATTTTTATATTTTGATTAAAGTTTTCATTACTTGAAAATATATCATCAACAAAATTTTCTATTGTAGAATGATTAATTGAACTAGTAAAAAATACTTTTTTATTATTTTGCTCATTAATTCCCCAGAAAAAATTTATTTTTTTTTCTGTTTCTAAATCAACACTTTTCCTTAAATCACCATCATCTTGCCAAAAATATATGTCGAACAGTCTAGAATGAGCATCTATTCCAAATTGATCAACATAGTTAACATTAAATTTTCTATGGTGTCTAAAATATGTATATCCCTTAACTTCAGTA
>CABZXL010000048.1 GCA_902529715.1 uncultured Pelagibacteraceae bacterium
CCAGATTCTTTTAACAATTTTAATTTAACTATATTTTCTAAAATTATTTTAATATTTTCTTCTTTGTATGGAGGATCTAAAAAAATTAAATCTAATTTTTCATTTTTTAAAACCCTATTCTCAAAAAAACTAAAAGCATTTTCATTTAATACTATCGCTTTTTTTTCACATTTTAATTTTTTTATATTTTTCAGTAAAATATCTACAGATTTCTTGTAATTTTCAAAGAAGTAAACTTTTGATGCACCTCTCGAAATACATTCTAAACCAAAAGAACCGGTGCCAGAAAATAAATCAAGAACTAATGAATTATTTAAATTTATTTTTGAGTCTTTTGAGTGCTCAAGGATATTTAAAATAGATTCTTTAACTAAATCTTTTAGCGGTCTTGTATTTTTATCAAATGCTTCAGAAATTTTAATACCTTTAAAAGTTCCACCTATTATTCTCATTTATCTATTATTTTAAAACCAATATCTTTTCTAAAAAAACCATTTCCCCAATTTAATTGATTTATAAGTTTTATAGCTCTTTTTCTTGAATTCTTAAATGAGTTAGAGAGAGAAACAAAATTTAAAACTCTGCCTCCATTTGAAAATATTTCATTTTTTTCATTTTTTGTTCCTGCGTGAAAAATGAAATCATTATTATTTAATTTTAAATTATTTAAGTTTTCTATCTTAATATTATTTGTGAACTTATCTGGATAGCCCATAGAACATAATACTATACATAGACTTTTTTCCTCTCTCCATTTTATATTTAAATTTTCTAAATTTTCATCACAACATGCATTAAAAATATCAATGAGATCAGTTTTTAAAAGAGGCAAAATCGTTTGGCACTCAGGATCTCCCATTCTTACATTATATTCAATTAAATATGGTTCATTTTCTGATATCATTAAACCAGCATAAAGAAATCCTTTATACTTTTCTCCCATATCTTCAATTGCTTTTAAAGTTGGAGAAATTATTTTATTAATAATTTTTTTTTCTAATATTTCATTTATTAATCCTGACGGACTATAAGCTCCCATACCACCTGTATTTTTTCCTTCATCTCCCTCATTAACCCTTTTATGATCTTGAGCAGTTTTAAATATTTTATAATTTTTTCCATCACACACAATGAAAAAACTCATTTCTTCACCGTTTAAGAATTCCTCAACTAATATTTTATTTGCTTTTCCAAATTTTCCATCAAATATTTCCTTAACAGCCTCTTTTGCCTCAATTAAATTTTTTGATATATAAACTCCCTTTCCAGAAGCGAGTCCATCTGCTTTAATAACTATTGGAAATTTTGAATTGTTTAAAAAGTTTATAGTTTTTTCTTTTGTTTCAAAGATGCCAAATTTTGCTGTTGGTATATTGTATTTTTTACAAATATTTTTTGTAAAAGTTTTTGATCCTTCTAATTGAGAAGGAATTTTTCTAGGACCAAAAACTTTTATACCGTTATACTCCAAGAAATCTACAATACCATTAACTAATGGTTTTTCTGGACCAACTATAACCAAATCAACCCTGGACTTTTTTAAAAATTTTAAAATTTTTTCAAAATTATCAATATCTAAATCTATATTTTCAGCCAATTGTTGAGTGCCAGCATTACCTGGTAAACAATATATTTTGCTTACTTTAGAAGATTGATAAATTTTTTTACATATGGCATGTTCTCTGCCACCGCTTCCTATGATACAAATAATCATATATAAATACATTTCTATATAATGAAAAATAAATTAGCCAGAATAAAATACTTACCTAATAATTTTGAGATAGTTGAAGAAGGTGATCATGTTATTTGTGCAATTTCAGGAAAGAAAATATTTCTTGATAAATTAAATTATTGGAATGTTGAACTTCAAGAGCCCTACTTTTCTTATGTTGAGGCTTCTCAAAAAAGAGATGAATTAAGTAAGAAAAACTGATTTATTTCCATCGATCATGAGACCAAATCCATTGGCTAGGGTTTTTTAAAATCATTTTTTCCAATATTTTATTAAGTTCCAAAGTTATTTGATCAGTAGATAATTCATCATCAAATTTTATTGGTTTATTAAAAGATAATTTAAAATAGCATTTTTTAACTCTTTCGATATGAACTGGAACAACAATGCAGCCATATTTTTTCACTAATTGTGCTGGAATCGTTGTAGTTTTTGCTGGATGATTAAATAGTTTTATTGATTCACCTTCGCTAACTCTTTGATCAATCATTAGCGCAACAGAAAATTTTTTTTTAAATAAATTTAATAATTCCCTTGTACCACTCTTTCCTTTTTTTATTTGATTTTTGCAAATATATTTTTTTCTAATTCTCTCCATAATAACATTTAAAAATGGATTATTAAGAGGCCTGTAAATTGCACATAGGTTTATTCCAGATCTTTCTATTTCCATTGCCATTAATTCAAAATTATTAAAATGCCCAGATACAAACACAACTTGTTCATCATTTTTTTTAATTTCATTTAAATAATTTAAACCTTCAATTTCAATAAATTGATTGAGATTATTTTGTCTAAATTTTTTTATATAAATATATTCTGATAATATTCTTCCATAGTTACCCCACATATTATTTATTATAAGTTTTCTATCTTCTTTTGAATTACCAATATTAGAATTTTCTAAATTATTTTCAATTTTA
>CABZXL010000049.1 GCA_902529715.1 uncultured Pelagibacteraceae bacterium
TAAAATCAATATCTAAACAAAATGAAAACATAATTATTGGTGGTGATTTTAATATAATTCCATCAGCAGAAGATGTGCATAATCCAAAGAGTTATGAAAACGATGCATTGTTTAGATTAGAGATAAGAAAAAAACTAAGAGAATTAATAAATTTAGGTTTTCATGATGCATACAGATTTATTCATCCTGATAAAGAAGGATA
Organism: uncultured Pelagibacteraceae bacterium; assembly: GCA_902529715.1. Classification (GTDB taxonomy): domain Bacteria; phylum Pseudomonadota; class Alphaproteobacteria; order Pelagibacterales; family Pelagibacteraceae; genus Pelagibacter. The sequence goes on from CABZXL010000049.1 coordinate 203, forward strand.
TACTTTTTGGGACTACACAAGTGGTGCATGGCCAAAAAATAATGGTATGAGAATAGATCATTTTTTAGTTTCAAGTTCTTTAATTGATGCTGTTAAAGATGTTAAGATAAATAAGTTTCCTCGTGGAAGACAAAAACCATCTGATCACACACCTATTGAAATTGAATTAGCTTAAAGATTTAATTTTATTAACAAGTTCTTCGTTTATATTTCTTGGACCTTTATCAAGTCTATTTTTATGTCTTCTTTCACCTGGAAGTCTTACACCTTCCATTGATTTCATTTTATCAAAAAATTCATTTGAATGTTTGTCCCAATCATTTCCAGATAACTTGTCTGGAGATATTGCTAATATGAATTCGCCACCACTTGGAGGTCCGCCATCATTATTATCTTTAGCTGCTGTCTCATAGCTAAAATTATCACCCACAAGAGCTCCCGCTAGTAATTCGACCATCATAGCAATACCTGAGCCCTTATAGCCTCCAAAGGGCAGTAATACGCCTCCATCAGCTATTTCTCCAGGATCAGTAGTATCTTTTCCGTCTTTAGTTAAACCAGTACCTAGTGGAACTTTATGCCCTTCTCTTTTAGCAACTTGCACTTCACCCATTGCCATTGAAGCTGTTGCCATATCATAAACAACCGGAGTTTTTCCTGGTCGTGGCCATGCAAATGAAATTGGATTAGTTCCAAATAATGGTTTTGTAGCTCCTGCTGGTGCAACAGCAGGCTTATAAGATGTACATGCAAAAGCAACTAAACCTTGCTCTGCTATCATTTCTGTTTCAGGCCACATAGCAGCCATGTGATGCGAATTATTAATAGCTAAAACTGCTACTCCATTTTCTTTAGCAGCTTTTACTAATTCTGGAATACCTTTGCTTAAAACTACAGGAGCCAAACAATTATTGCCTAAAACTTTTATTACACTAGGTGATATTTTTTTGATTTCTGGTTTACCTTTACCGTTTATTTTACCACTTTTTAGACCAGTAACATAAGCAGGCAATCTAAATAAACCATGAGATAATGAGCCATCTCTTTCAGCTTTCATTATTAAATCTGAGAGAATAGATGCTGTTTCATCATCACATCCATTAGCTAATAATGTTTTTTTAGCTAGATCAAATATTTCATCTAAACTAAGGGAAATTGTACTCATCCCTTTATTAGATATTATTTATAACAAAAGATCAATTTTAAATTAACAGCCTTTAAAAGATTTAGACATGTTCTTGATCAAATCAAAATATAAATCTTTACCTGGTTCTAGAGTTGCTCCTAATGGATCTAAAACACCAGTTTTTATATTCATATCTTTTGCAACTGCATTTATGATATCAGGGTTAAATTGAGGTTCTGAAAATATACAAGATACTTTATCATGCTCAATTATTTCTCTAATTTCTGCTAATTGTTCTGCACCAGGCATAACGTCTGTATTAACTGTAAATGCACCCATTACATTTACATTAAATCTCTCTTCAAAATATTGATAGGCATCATGAAAAACGATAGATTTAAAATCTTTATTAAGATCAGATTTTACTTTTTTCACAAGTTTATCTAAATCTTTTTCAGCGTTTTTTAAATTCTTTTTATAGGTTGATGCATTTTTTGCATCATTTTCTATTAAATGCTCAACCATTTCATTTAATATTACTTTTGCATTTTCTGGATCTAACCAAATATGAGGGTCGTATTCACCATGTGCGTGACCTTCATGGCCATCTTCGTCATGTCCGTGATCATCGTGATCATCTTCTTTATGACCATCTTCTTCATGTTTATGGTCATCGTGGTCATCTTCTTTGTGACCATCTTCTTCATGTTTATGGTCATCGTGATCATCTTCTTTGTGACCATCTTCTTCATGTTTATGTTCATCATCATGATCATCTTCTTTGTGACCATCTTCATCGTGCCCATGATCATCATGACCATCAAAAATATTTCTTTCTCTAAATTTTAATTTATTTAACCCTTTTATTTCCATAAGCTCAATTTTTTCAGCTTTTTTGGCAATTGATTTTAATGGTTTTTCTAAAAAATTTTCTAAACCTTCACCTACATAAAATATGATATCTGCTTCTTGTAACATTTTTGCATGTGAAGGCTTTAGTGCAAAGCCATGAGGCGAAGAATATCCATCAACTATTAAATCAGGTTTACCGATCCCATCCATAAGATAGCTAGC
>CABZXL010000050.1 GCA_902529715.1 uncultured Pelagibacteraceae bacterium
TAAGAAATTTTTTATGTCTTTAAGGCAAATTTTAAAACCAGGTTTTTTCTCAGTAATTTCTTTCCAAAAAATTAATTTAAATTTAGTTACAAAAATCTTAATTATGTTCTCTGTTATTTTGATTTGTGGAACATCTTTATCTGAAGCTGCAAAAAAAAAAAATAAAAAAGAAGACGAACCAAAAAAGTGTGTCTACTGCAAAAAGTATGAAAAAATGATAGATTGGCCAGAAAGCGAAAGGCCGCAAGCATATATTTATGAAGAGGTGAATTATCCGGAGGGAATGTTTAAAAAAGGAGAGTCAAAAACCAGCAAGTCAAGACAAGGAGCAGCTGGACAAAAAGTCTATAGAAGATTTGTAAAATCCAAAAACACACTGAATAAATATCAACATCTAATGATAAGAGATATGGCATACTTTGAAGCATTATTTAATGAAATGTTAATGGACAAAAGAGCAAAAGTAGAAACTTTAGAAGGTTTAAAAAAAGGAAGAGATGCGATGAGGATGAGTCTTCAAATATCTCCAAAAGCAAAAACTTCAGAAGCAGTATTAAAATTTTGGGCAACTGGAAAAATGCTGAAGATTGCATACAATAAAAACAAAAAAAAAAAGAAAAAAAATGCTAATGTTGACCCTGAAATTGCTGAAAGAGCTGCGGTATTGGCAAATATAAAAAAACAACTCGCAACAGCAAAAGTTAACGCACAAAGAGCAGCTACAATTCAAGCACAAAAAAAAATAGAAGAAGCTAATTAATGATTAAAAAAATTATAATTAAAACTTTATTTACAGCTATTTTATTTAGCAATTCAGTTGTTAATGCTAACGATATATCTGCATTAGGAGGCATTTCTGAAGCTGCAGGAAGTTCAGCTCAAGCTGCAGCGGATCAATTAGCTTCAGATGCTGGAAAAGTTGCAGATAATATAGCTGGTGCAACAGAAGCTTTAGGTGAAGCTAAATCTGACATTGGTAAAGCTTTAGATACATCAATAGCTCAAGCAGAAGCAGCAATGGATTTTGCAAAAGATAGTTTAGCAAAAGGAGATATTACTTCAGCTGTTCAAGCGATGTCTTTAGTAGAAGGTGTAGCAGATATGGCTTTAGGAGCAGTTCCAGATCCAACAGCATTAGATATGTCTGGAATAGATTTTTCAAAAGATTTTTCATCAGAAGAAATGGCTGCCCTATCTAGTATAGCTGGACAAATGGGAGCTGGAAAAGTTGTGGCAATGCAAAAATTAGCTGGATCAATGAATGCTGTTCAAGGTGCAGGTTTTGATGCAAAAGGAATGATGGGTGCTTTGGATGATAACGGTATTGGAATTGGAAGTGCTATGACAGGTTTAGAAAATGCAGGTATGGTAGACATGAAATCTGTAATGGGAACTGAATCATTTGATATGGGAGCGTTTGATGCGGGAAGTTTTGCATCAATGAATGTTGCAGAAATGGGAATGAACCCTGCAATGATGGCTGGAGCTTTAGACGCTTTACCAGTAGGTGCAGCAACAGCAGCATTAGAAACATTGACTGAAAATTCAACAGCAATGGGTGAAATGACAGGAGCTATGACAGGAGCAATTGGAGCATCTATGATGGCAAAAGGAATGGGTTCTGAAATGATGGATGCTATGGGAGCTACCATGGGAATGGAAGGTATGTCTGGAATGGCTGAAGGCATGCAAGGTTTAGAAGGTGTAGTAGCACTTGGAGATGCAATGGGAGGAATGGAAAAATTAGCAGGAACTTTAGATACTGCTTTTTCAGATCCTGCAACAGGAATTGCAGCAGCAATGTCAGGAACAGTTGGAATGATTAGTGGAGCTATTTCAGGAAAAACTCCTAAAGAAAAAAATGCAGTTGCTCAAGGAGCAGAAATGGAAGGTTCGTTTGCCGCTGGAATGTCTGAAAAAGGACCTGAAGCTATTGAAATGCCCGAAGATGTCAGTGAGTCAGGAATGATGATGGGAGCTATGGTTATGGCGAAACCTTCATTAGCAGGTGGATTACCAGGTGCAATGGCGCCACCTGATGATATGACTGCAATGGGCGTATCAGAAGCTCTTGGAGATCCTTCCGCTGGAATGAAAGGCATGAGTGAAGTTATGGGAGGAACATTAAGTAAAGATGAAATGGGTCAAGCAATGGCTGGAATGACAGGTATGGATGAAGGAGCAATGGACCAATTAGGAATGACTGAGATGGCTGTACAAACAGG
>CABZXL010000051.1 GCA_902529715.1 uncultured Pelagibacteraceae bacterium
CTTCTCTAGTATTTGCGTTAAAGGATTGTTTAAATGGTATATCAACCACAACTGCATCAACAGGTGTTCCAGGTGTGTCTGAATATTTGGCAGGTAAATGAACTTTATATTTAGTTCCCACCTTACCTTTTGGAAATCCGTTAGCATTTAGTGTTCCATCAAACGGAACATATCCCATAGCAATATTTTGTTTTTTTTCTGGGTGATACCAAGGTGATGTAATAAATCCTACTGGATCACCACCATCAGCATTTGAAATTAGCCAAAAATCTGGTGCATATTCTTCAATAGGTTTACCTCCTAACTCAAGTCCAACTAATTGAAGCTTATATGGTTTTTTTCCTGCTTTAATTTCAGCACCCATTTTTTCTAAAGCTACTTTACCTACATAATCAGTTTTCTTATTCCATTCACCTTTTCCTGATAATGAAACTTGATAACCAAGATTGCACTGAAAAGGATTATGTTGTTGATCCATATCTTGTCCCCATGAAAGAATACCTGCTTGTATTCTTCTATGGTGAGCTGGAGCGATAACCATTAAATTATGTTTTTTTCCAGCTTCAAGAACAGCATTCCACATATCGTCAGCATACAATGTTGCATTTCTTAAATATATTTCATATCCCGCTTCTCCTGAGAAGCCAGATTGTGAAATAACACAACTTTTTCCAGCAACTTTAACTTCAGCTAAACCATAGAATGGCATGTTGTCTAGATCAACTTGATCTCCAAGTAAATCTTTCATTAAAGCTTTTGATTTTGGGCCTTGAATTTGAACAGGGCAAGCGTCGATTTCTTCAACTGTACAATTAAATCTTCCATCATGATTAACACCTTGAAGATACATTCCAATATCAGAGTCTGATAATGAAAACCAAAATTCATCTTTAGAAATTCTAAGAAGAATTGGGTCATTTAAAACTCCACCATAAGCATTACATAAAATTACATATCTTGCTCTCATAGGAGAAATTTTTGTTGCGTCTCTAGTTATTACGTAGTCAGTAAATTTTTCTGCATCTGGACCTTTTACTCTTATTTGTCTTTCAACAGCTACATTCCACATTGTAACATGATTTATAATTGCATCATATTCTACCATTGCTCCACCATCTTCTGGTTTTACATATCCTCTTGGATGATAAATTCGATTATAAACAGTTGCTCTCCAACAACCTGCTTGCATTGATAAATGCCAATAAGGAGATTTTCTTACTCTTGTTGAAATTAACATTTCAACTTTTGTTGGCCCACTTTGTCTTAAGTTATATGGAACTTCACGATCTGATTGATCAACCGAAGTTACATGTTTTAGTTTTGTATAGTCAAATTCATTAGACATATTTGTTCTCCATCAACCACTTGTTAGTTTCCTTCAAGCCGCCGAATGTATAAATGTGGAAGAAATCAGTATGCGATTTAACTTTCCCAATTAAGTCATTTGGGTCTTTAGGTTTCAATAAATCTAACGCCTTACTAAAATTAGATTTAAGAAAGTTTATGGAATTTTTTGCACCTACAATATTAGCAAACTTAATTAAGCTAGTGATTTTTAGTGGCCCAGTAATTCCAACATGAACTGGTACTGTTTGTTTAGAAATAAAGTCTACAATTAATTGAGGATCTAATAACCATTGTGTCACAATATAGTCCGCATAAGGCTTTTTATCTTTCATAGCTTCTTCTAATTTTGAATCGGATATATCAGGACTCCCCTCTGGATGTCCAGCGATTCCTATCTTCATCTTCTCAAAATATCCCGTCTCTAAAAGTTGAATTGAGCAGTCAAATTTTCCTATTGGTTCTCTACTGCCCCCAATAACCAAAGCTTGCTTTACACCCTCATTTTTACATCTATTAACAAAATCTTTTAGCTGGGTGTCATTTTCAATAGATCTAGCGGGAAAATGAGGTATTGGATTGAACCCTTTTTTGACTAGCCTAGCAGCTTGTTCCGAGGTTTCTTTATAGTCACCTCCAGGTAGCATAGTTACATATACATCCTTTAATGCTGGCAAAGTATCTAGATCAGTTTTAGGACCAATTTCTAAAGAAAAATTCATTCAGGGATATTTATTTATTTTAAAAAGACTGTCTATAAAAATCGAAGAGACAAATTGGTCAGCAGC